>DASPXD010000251.1:0-4305 GCA_035637435.1 Gemmatimonadales bacterium | reverse complement strand
ATCGCGACGACTTCTTCACGCAGCCGCCCGTCCGGCGGTATGTCATTCGCATGAACGTGACGTTCTGAAAGGAGCCTCGACGATGCGCACACTCAGACGCTGTGCCAGCATGGCCATTGCCGCCGGGGCTCTGGTGCTCGGTGGCTGTACGGATTGGCTGTCGGTGGACAACCCGGGCGTGATCGACCAGGGGGCGCTCGACCCGGTCGCTGACGCCCCGACGCTTGCCCGCTCGGCGCAACAGAATTTTGCCTCGGCGTACGGGCATCTCATCGTGTACTCGTCCTGGTTCACGGACGAGACCGATGTATCGGAGACCTTCCCGACTCGGAACGAGTTCGGCCGGCGGGATATCTCGGTCCTGAACGGGAGTCTCGATGTTGACGTCTGGTATCCACTCTCGCTGTCCTCGGCTTCGTCATATCTGGTGTTGAATACCCCGCTTCCGGACACGACGAGTAACCTGAGCTACGCCCGGGCGAATTTCATCCTGGGATGGTCGTACCTGTTCATGGCGGAGCAGTTCTGTCAGGGGACGGTGTTGTCCGGGCCGCCATTGAACACGCAGCAAATGCTGGATTCTGCAATCGCGCATTTCGCGACGGCGAAATCGCAGGGTCGCGGTGCCGGTTCAGACGGACCGTCTATGGCCAACGCGTCCTGGGTCGGGATCGCGCGGGCCTATCTCCAGGGGGGCAATCTCGCGCAGGCGGCTGCTGCTGCAGACTCCGTACCGGCGGGATTCAATTACAACCTGAACTACATCGACGATTTGTCGCAGCGCTTCCGGTTGGCCAACCGCATGTGGTTTTACGTGCGCGACCGCGGCTCCATCGCTGTGGCGCCGACCTGGCGGATCGGGGCGCAACTCGCCCCTGGCGTTGTCGAGAACGCGGACCCTCGTGTACCGTGGATGATCCCCGTCTCGAGTGGCCCGACGGCCTGGGCTCCGCAGGACAACAATTACGCATCGGACCGCGGCATTCCTTACGCCGTTCAGCAAAAGTTTCCTGATTACACTACGCCGGTGCGGCTAGCCTCGAAGCTCGAAGCGGATTACATCAAGGCCGAGGCGCAGGGGACGGCGACGCAGCTCACGCAGATCGCGGCGCGCCGGTCCGCCAACGGCCAGCCGGCGTACGGTGGCGCGACGGATTCCAACTCCGTGCTGACGGAATTCTTCACGCAGCGCGGCTTGGACTTCTATCTCGAGGGCAAACGCCTCGGCGACTTCCGCCGCCATCCGGCGAACATCATCGGCATGCCGGTGCCCGGCTCGACCTACTGGAAACCGGGGTTCGCGCCCGTGGGGACCAACACCTGTTATCCGTTGCCGATCACGGAGACGGATAACAATCCCAACTTCAAGCCGTAAGCGTTACGCGCGGGGAGGTGTGGAGCTACAGGGGAAGCGGTAATCGCTTCCCCTGTTGGCTTTCTAAGGCGCGACGATGACCGTGCCGATCATCGCCGCGTGCTGCGAGCAGTGGTAGGGAAACGTGCCGGCGCTGTCGAACCGCACTTCGAACCACCACGTCGGAGCCAGGAGATTGCTGCTCCAGAGAGCGCTGTCCGAGACGACCGCGTGATACACCGTGCCCTCGTTGGTCCACCGCACGGGCACGCCGACGGTCACACGGATCGTGTCCGGCGTGAAAAAGCTGTCGCGCGCCGCGACGAAAACCGTACCCGGTCGGACCCGCGTGATATCCGTGGCTTTGCACGTGATCAGGGTTACGACGCCGATTGCGACCGACGCCGCACAGAGCAGTCGATTCATGGCTGGCGTGGTCGTTCCGCTGTTCGCGTCCAGATCACGATCACGCCGCAGTTGGCGGCGGCGCTGGACTGGAACTCGAGCGGCACGCGCGCGGTGCCGCTGTACACCTCGACTGCCGCGACGTCGTTCGGTTGAATGACGTTGTTGATCCCGAGGTCCCCCGAGATGGGAACGGGCACTCCGTCAATGTAGTAGAGCATCGGGCACTGCCGTGCCCCCGAGGCGCGGTCCGAGACCGCTTGAAAGCTGTTGCCGGACGGGCCCCGCACCGGCTGCAGCCGGACCCCCGGCGCCCGGCGCAGCAGATCGCTGAACATCCGCGGCTGCAGCTGCTCGATGTCTTGTCGTGTCAGGAAGTATCCGCCGCCGTGTTCCTTGCGCGCGTAAAAACCGCGCAGGATCGCGGGCACCGGCGCGGCGCCGGTGACCTCGACCTCCGGCAGCTGCACGGCGAGCTCGGCAAGCACGATCCGCACAGTCAGCGTTTCTCCCGTGCCGAATTCGAGCCGCGAGAGAATGCTCGCATAGCCGAGCCGCCTGACCTGGATCAGGTGCAGGCCGGGATGCACGCCCGCGATCGCGAAGCGGCCATCGGCATCGCTCAGCGCGGCCAGATCGGTTCCCATCAGCGTCACGCGCGCGTCGCTCAACGGCGTCGAGTCCACGCTGATGACGACGCCCTTCAGCCGGCCCAGCGTCTGCGCGGTGTGCGCCTCGGGCCATGCGCCGAGCAGCAGGAGTGCGAAGCACAGGGGGGTGATGCGCACGCCCCAGAAACGACGATGGGACCACAACCGGCGGCGGGTTGTAGTCCCATTCACGTTCGCGCTCATGTGATCCGACCGATCAATCCACGATGGCGTCCGGCAGCACGTACTTCATGGGATCGACCGGGTGGCCGTTCACCCACACCTCGTAATGAAGGTGCGGTCCGGTCGACAATCCCGTCGAGCCGACCTTGGCGATCGGCTGGCCGCGCTTCACGCGCTGGCCGCGCACGACCAGGATCTTCGAGCAGTGCGCATAGCGTGTGACGAGCCCGTAGCCGTGATCGATCTTCAGTGTGTTGCCATAACCTTCCTGCCACGTCACTTCGGTGATGATGCCGGAGGCGGGTGCGTCGATCTCCATGCCCATCGGCGCGGAGACATCGATGCCTTCATGCGGGCGCGCGAGGTGCAGAATCGGATGCACGCGCTCGCGCGCGAACGCGCTCGTCAACCAACCCTTGGTCGGCATGATGGACGGCATCGCCGCGTAACGCGAGCGCTGGCTCGAGGCGGAGTCGTACGCTTCGTTCAGCGAGTGCACGAGGATGTTGGCACGGCGCGTGAGTTGATCCATGTCGACGCGCGCAGCCAGCGCCTGCTGCCCGTTGCGACCAGCAGCGGCCAGGCTGTCGCGCTCGAACCACTGCCCGGTCGGCCCGCCGATGCCCGCCTGCTGTACGTCCTTGTCGATCGGTGAAAGCCCGGCGAGGAGACGCAGCGCCTGCTCGCGCTCGCCGATGACGTTGATGGTGTCACGCAGTCCGACGAGGTGCTCGCGGAGTCGCTGGACCTCGCTTGCGAGCAGCTGATTCTCGCGCTCGAGCGCGCGACTGCGCGTGATGCTGACACCGCGCGACAGCGCCGTGCCGCCCAGCACGAGGAACAGCAGCGCGACGACGCTGCCGATACCGACGAGCGCCTTGACAACCGTCTGCGACACTTCCACGGCGCGGGACGAGCCCGACCCGTGAGGGACCAGCATGACGGTCCAGCGGCGCTCTGCGTGCTTCTTTTTCATATGGGAATGCAAAGATACGACTTGGCGCTGGACTCCGTCAAATCGGACGGTGTGCGCTCCGTCACATTCCTTCGGGGCAGGCTGGCTAGTCCGCATCCGGCTTGGGGAACAGCGGGGGGGGCTTCGCGACCGCCCAGCCGGCGACCGCAACACTCGGGAGATCCCCCAGGCGGACACTCGCCAGCGAGCGATCCGCGCCCAGGGACTTCCACAGCTCGTCCGCCTTCACGGGAATAAAGGGCGCCGACAAGACGGCGAGCCGCGCGAGCGTGCGGACGAGATTCACGAGCACGGCATCGAGCTCGGCGTCGCGTTTGTCCTTCGCGAGCTTCCACGGCGCCGTCTCCTCGACGTAGCGATTGGCACGCGTCGCCAATTCGATCACGAGCGCTGCCCCCTGTTGCAGCTCGTACGCGTCCATCGCGCGACTGTACGCGAGCACCGCCTCCTGGGCGGCACGCTCGAGCGGCGAGTCATGCGTTCCAGCGGGCACGGAGCCGGCGCGGTAGCGATGAACCATGGCAAGCGAACGCGACGCGAGATTTCCAAACGTATCGGCGAGATCGGCCGCATAGCGCGCGTCGAACCGCTCCCAGGTGAAATTGCCGTCGTTCTCGAACCCGACTTCGCGCAGCAGGAAATAGCGCAACGCATCGGCGCCGTGGCGCTCGATCGCCGTGTCGACACTGACCGCGGTGCCGGCGGTCTTGCTCATCTTCGTGCCTTCCCATTGCACG
>DASPXD010000250.1:0-2225 GCA_035637435.1 Gemmatimonadales bacterium | reverse complement strand
GCGCGGCGGGCGCGAAGGCTGTCCGGTCGGACCGGTTGGCGCGTTTCATCGGAGGATTGCGGGTGGAGATTGCGGGTCCGGTCTCGCTCGATTCGCTGAACCGGCTTCTCAACCAGGTACAACCGCTGCCCTAAGAAGCACTCCGTCGCCACGCGATCAGCTCGGCGACGACACTTACCGCGATTTCCTCTGGCGTTACAGCGCCGATCGCGAGGCCGACGGGCACACGCACGCGGCGCAGGCTCTTCGCCGGTACGCCCGCGGCGGTGAGACCCTTCGTAACCACAATCTTCTTGCGCCGGCTTCCCAGCAAGCCGACGTAGCCCGCATCCGACGGCGCGACGCGCTCGAGAATCAGCGCGTCGTTGCGATGCCCGCGAGTGGCAATGACGACCGCATCCGTGGCCGTAAGCGGATAGCGAGTGAGTGTAGCCTCGACGTCGGCGGCAAGCACCGCAACGTCATCCGGAAAGCGCGACGCGTCCGCATAATCGGCGCGGTCGTCGATGACCACCACGCGAAATCCTGCCGCTGCCGCCGCGCGGGCGATCGCCGCGCCGACATGCCCTGCCCCGAAGACGAAAACCCGCGGGGCGGGTCTCAGGCGCTCCTCCATGAAGCGACCATCGCGCGTGAGCGTCGCGGCGGCGGCGGATGACTGGTGCGCGTGGAGCGGCTCGAAGGTCTTCACGGGTCCTTCCGCCCGATCCCACGCCGTCGCGGTTCGCACCAGCCCTGAATCGGCGGTGGCAGCGAGCTCGAGCACACGCACGTACTGCTCGTCGGCGACGAGCGGTTCGACAAAGATGTCGACGGTGCCGCCGCACGAGAGACCGAGATCGCCCGCGAGATCGGCGTTCAGGTGATGCGTAAGGATCGCGGGCCGGCGCTGCGCCTGTGCGTCGAGCGCGGCGCCGATGACCTCAGCCTCCACGCAGCCGCCGCCGACGGAACCGAGGAGCCGGCCTTCAGGCCCAACGAGCATCTTGGTGCCCGCAGGAACGGGAGTCGAGCCGCGGGCGCGCGCGACCGTCGCGAGCGCCCCTCGCGTGCCGGCCGTCGCTAAATCAGCCGCGACGCGCCAAATGTTCATCCCACAAACATACGCGCCGCGGCTGACTCTCATCTTCGCCGATGTTTACGGCGTCACAACGATTTGGCCGGACATCCCGCTGCCGAAGGCGGTCGAGTGGATCGTACAACGATACCGGAACGTGGTCGCGGTCGTCACGGTGGGGAAAGTCCGCGTGTGTGTGCCAGTCATCTGGTTAGCTGCGTTACCCTGGCCGTCTTCAAACGTAATGTTGTGATTGTTCGCACCTGTCCAAGTCCACGTGACGGTGCCACCACTCAACAGCGGCCCGTTCGACGGGGTGAATGAGTTGTCTGCCACCGTCACCGAAAGCGTAGGAGCGGGTGGCGGCGGTGGAGGCGGCGGAGGCGCTGGAGGTGGTGGCGGAGGAGGCGGAGGATTGGCCCCCGTGCTGCTGCCGCAAGCAACCGCACCAACTATCGCCGCAATCGCCAGCAAACGACTCAAAGACATGACAGGCCTCCGCGCGGTAAAAGAGACTAAGGTAAGGAGACTATTTGATGTAATTACTTCTGTATCTGAACGCTAGTGCTGCTCACGTTGCAACGCGTCGGCGGCAAGACGAGGTGAGATGATCGGATAGCGGCCGGCGAACCAGCCCCACGAGAGGAAGAAGAACCCCGCGAAAAACAGCGTTACGCCCGCTTCGGTCAGGCCGATCGCCGGACCCCTGCCACCGTTGATCGAGGGCACGATCTCGAGATAACGCTCGAGCCAGATGCCCACGAGACTCACCAGCGCGAAGCCCACCATCGTCGGCGAAAACGTCTTCGGCTTCACGCCGAGCAGGCCGATGAACGGGATCAGGAACACCATCAGGAACACCGCGATACCCACGGGGCGCCACGCGCCGGTCAGCCGATAAAAGATGAAGTACGTCTCCTCGGGCAGGTTGCCGTACCAGATCACGAGGAACTGCGACCACATTAGGTAAGCCCAGAAGACGGTGAATCCGAAGCACAGTTTGCCAAGGTCATGCTGCTGGCGCGACGTGTAGATGCCCCCAAGGCCCATGGCACGGCGCAGGGTGATGGCCAGCACGGCCAACATCATCAACGCGGCCAGGAAGCTGCCCATAAAGTAGAAAGCGCCGAACAGGCTACTCACCCACTTCTGCGCCAGCGACATCATC
>DASPXD010000249.1:0-5823 GCA_035637435.1 Gemmatimonadales bacterium | reverse complement strand
GTACCGCGCCGACGACGAGGCCATCGTCGGATCGGGCCACGCGAAGCTCGACATCATCGAGCGCCAAAAAGGCGCGTCGGGGGCGATCACCTGGGTGCGCGTCGGCAAGGCGCCGATCCGCACCCCGACCGGTGTGATCGGCGTCCTCGGGATGTATGAAGTACTCGACGCCGAGGCGGGCCGGCTGCTGTTCGCCAAGCAGAGCGGGCGCGGTAGGTGACTTAGCCGGATTATGACGTTTGGCGCTCGTGCTGGAACAGCAAAGCGTCTCCTCAGTATGATGCATTCCCAACCTCTGGATCGGCCTCATGCACGTGCGCCGTCTGGTCTTCACGCTGTCTTTCGTCGCTCTCGCCTGTTCGTCAGATAGACTCGGCCCGGTACCGCCCGGCACGTTCGAATCGGTGAGCGGCGGCTTTCTCTACACCTGCGGCACCTTGAGCGAGACCGCCATCGGCTACTGCTGGGGAGACAACGCCGTCGGCCAGGGCGGCAACGGCGTCATGAGCACCATCGACTCCGCGCCGAAGGCAGTCGCCGGCCTCGTTCTATTCACCCAGATCGATGCCGGTCAGGGACACACCTGCGGGCTCGTGCCTGGGGGCGCCGCGTACTGCTGGGGCGTGAGTCGGGACGGCGCCTTGGGAAGCGACACGACAACAATCAGTGCCGCACCGATCGCAGTGGCTGGCGGGCTCACGTTCAAGCAGATCTCAGCGGGTTTCAATTCCACGTGCGCGCTGACCCTCGCGGGCGTCGCGTACTGTTGGGGCGCGAACGATTTCGGCCAGCTCGGCCGTGAGGGCGGGAGCGCGCAGACTCCCGTGGCGGTCACCACGAGTCTCGTATTCACGAACATCGCGGTGGGACAGCATTACGCGTGCGCGATCGCGGTCGGCGGCGACGCCTATTGCTGGGGCGACAACCAGTGGGGGAACCTGGGCACGCTTGACACGACCGCGCACGCCGGCCCGAGGCTCGTCGCGGGCGGCCTGCACTTCAAGGCCATCGATGCCGCCAGTTATCAAACGTGCGCGATCACGACGATGGCCGCCGCATACTGCTGGGGAAGTGGGCAATACGGTCTGCTCGGCAACGGATCGACCGACGATCATCCCACGCCGACGCTCGTGAGCGGAAACCACCCATTCGCTTCGATCAGCCTGGGGATCAATCATTCCTGCGGGCGCGATGTCGACGGGCGACTGTTCTGTTGGGGCTCGAACGGCGCCAAGCAGCTCGCTGCCACCACGACCGAGACGTGCCGGTTCGGCCCGCAACCCACGGACACGTGGCCTTGCACCAGCACCCCGGTGGCCGCGGCATCCGGGCACTTCTACCGCGCGTTGAGCGCAGGTGCCTTTCATACCTGCGCCGTGGAGTTTGGAGGCGGCGCATTTTGCTGGGGCGCCAACGATCGCGGACAGATCGGCAACGGGCGCACGGGAAGTCCGGTCGCTGCCGTTACGCGCGTCCCCGACCCACCGCAGATCTCTAACGGCCCCTAACGGGGCGCTTGCGTCACTCCTCGTCGGCGGCGCGCAACGCCGCCTGTTGCACCTCGTCGGCGTTCACCGCGGTGAGCGCCTGATTGTTCTCTTCGCCCGTGCGAATGCGAATCACTCGCTCGATCGGCTGCACGAAGATCTTGCCGTCCCCCACTTCCCCCGTGCGAGCCGATGAGAGAATCGCGTCGATGCACGGTTGCACGAACGGCTCGGAACACACCATCTCGATTTTGACTTTCTCATGGAACTCCATCACGAGTGTGGTGCCGCGGTACTGGCTCACGATTTCGTGCTCACCGCCGTGGCCGCTGACGCGGCTCAACGTGATGCCGGTGATCCCGGCCCGGAACAGCGCCGCCTTGACCTCCGGCAGCCGCTCCGGCCGCACGATGGTAGTGATCAGTTTCATCGTCACCTCGGTGGCATTCTGTCCCCTAAGATACCGTATAGATTGCACGCGTGAGCGAATTCGTCTTCGGCACCCACAACGCCGCGTTCGTCCAGGCGATGTACGAGGACTACCTGCGCGATCCTGCTTCCGTAGGATCCGAATGGCGGGAACTATTTGATAACGGAAAGTTGGCGGAGCTTCCAATCATTCCCGGAGCAGGGAGCGGGGAGCAGGGAGCAGTAACTTCCGGACCCGCGCCCGCCCCGGCCACCGCTCCCCGCTCCCCGCTCCCCGCTCCCCCCGGCGCCGTTCCCATCACCGGCCCCGCCGCCCGGCTCGTCGCGAACATGACCGACTCGCTGACCGTCCCGACGGCCACGTCGTTCCGGGACATCAGCGCCACGACCCTCGACGCCCGGCGCAAGGCGCTCAACGCTCAGCTCGCCGCTAGCGGGAAGAAGATTTCGTTCACGCACCTGATCGGCTACGCGATCGTCCAGGCCGCCAAACGCTTCCCGGTCATGACCCACGCGTTCCAGGAAATCGAGGGGAAACCGCACCGCGTCGATCCGGGCGCAATCGGGCTCGGCCTCGCCGTCGACGTCGAGAAGAAAGACGGCAGCCGCGCCCTGGTCGTCCCGGTGATCAAGCACGCGGAAACGATGGATTTCGCGGCCTTCCATGCCGCCTACGAGACGCTGGTCGAAAAGGCGCGCGCCAACCGCCTGCTGCCCGACGACTTCGCCGGCGGGACGATGCAGCTCACCAATCCCGGCACGCTCGGCACCGTCGCCTCCGTCCCCCGCCTGATGAAGGGCCAGGGATCGATCATCGCGACCGGGACCATCCGAGATATTGCGGGCGCCAAGATCATCACGATCACGAGCACGTACGACCATCGGATCATACAGGGGGCGGAATCTGGAATGTTCTTGCGCACCCTCGATTCGCTGTTGCAGGGGGAGGAGCGGTTCTACGAAGGAGCGGAGGAAAGCCTGAAAGGAGCACGGAGCACGGAGCAGAAGCCCCTACCCGTCTCCCCACCCACGCCTTCTGCTCCAAGCTCCGTGCTCCCTGCTCCTGGTTTGGACAATGTAAAGCATGTGGCTGCGGCATATGCCTTGGTTCGGGCTCATCGGAATTTCGGCCATCTCGCCGCGCACCTCGACCCGTTGGGCTCGGAGCCGCCCGGCGATCCGTCGCTCGATATCGGCCGGCTTGGCCTCACGCCCGAGATCATGGCGCGGATTCCCGCCGAGGTGCTGCGCATCTATTGCCCCGGCCCCCCAAAGACGCTGGCCGAAGCCCTGCCGGCGCTGCGCGCGACGTACTGCGGCACGATCGCGTATGAAGTCGAGCACATCGGCAGCCATCAGGAGCGCCTGTGGCTGCGTCAGGTGATCGAGTCGGGCGAGCATCGCCGTCCCCTTTCGCCCGAGGGAAAGAAACAGCTGCTGGCCCGGCTCACGGCGGTCGAGGCGCTCGAACGCTTCCTTCATAAGGCATATCTCGGCCAAAAACGGTTTTCGATCGAGGGCCTCGATATGACCGTCCCGATGCTCGATTTCACGATCGAGCTCGCCGGGGCGCACGGCACCCGCAAGGCAACCATCGGGATGGCGCACCGCGGGCGGCTCAACGTGCTCGCCCATGTGGTGAACGTTCCGTATCAAACGATCCTCGCGGAGTTCGAGGGAGGCCGCCGCGAGGAGACGGCAGAATCGGAAGGGTGGAACGCCGGCACCGGTGATGTGAAATACCATCACGGCGCCGCAGGCGTGTATCGCACGACGACCGGCCAGGACGTCGCGGTCGCATTGTCGCCGAACCCCAGCCACCTCGAGTCCGTCAACCCGGTCGTGGAGGGCCGCGCGCGCGCGGATCAGACCAACCGCACCACCCCGGACGCGCAGCATGACGTCAACATTTCGTTGCCGGTGCTGCTCCATGGTGACGCAGCGTTCGCGGGACAGGGCGTGGTCGCGGAGACCTTCAACCTCGCGCGGCTGAAGGGCTATACGACCGGCGGGACGATTCATGTGATTCTCAACAACCAGATCGGCTTCACGACCGATCCCAAGGAAGGTCGCTCCACCGATTACTCCAGCGACCTCGCCAAGGGTTTTGACGCGCCGATCATCCACGTGAATGCCGATGACGCCGAAGCGTGTCTCGCCGCGGTCCGGCTCGCAATGATGTACCGCGAGAAATTCCACGGCGACGTCGTCATCGACCTGGTCGGCTACCGCCGCTACGGCCACAACGAGGCCGACGAGCCGGCCTACACGCAGCCGCTGATGTACGAGCGCATCAAGCAGACACCGTCGGTGCGGCAGAAATACGCAGCACAGCTGGCCGCCGAAGGCGTGGTGGATGCCGCCCAGGCCGACGCCGACGCGGCAGCGGCCTATCAGCGGCTGGCGGCTACACAGCAGGCGGTGAAGTCGGGCAGTGCGCAACGCACCGACGACACGCACCGCATCACGCGACAGACCACGCCGGAGCCGGCGACCGCCGTCGCGGCGGACGTGCTGACCAAGCTGAACGGCGAGCTGCTCGCGGTCCCGGACGGCTTCACCGTGCATCCCAAGCTGCTGAAACAGCTGGAGCGGCGCCGTGACGCGCTGAGAGGAGCGGACGGGGCAGGCATCGAGTGGGCGCACGCCGAATCACTCGCCTTCGCGTCGTTGCTGGTCCAAGGGACGCCGATCCGGCTGACGGGTCAGGACACCGAGCGCGGCACGTTCAGTCAACGGCATCTCGTGCTGCACGACGTGAACACGGGCAACCGCCACACGCCGATTCAGCATCTTCCTGAGGCACGGGTGCCGTTCGAGCTGTATAACAGCCCGCTATCGGAGTACGCGTGTCTGGGCTTCGAGTACGGATATGCCGTGGAGGCGCAGAACGCGCTGGTGCTGTGGGAGGCGCAGTTCGGCGATTTCGCGAACGGCGCCGAGGTCGTGATCGATCAGTTCCTGATCGCCGGGCTCGCCAAATGGGAAGAGACGTCGCGGCTCACGCTGCTGCTGCCCCACGGCTACGAGGGCCAGGGGCCGGAGCACTCGAGCGCCCGTCTGGAGCGTTTCCTTGCCCTGGGCGCCGAAGGCAACATCCGCGTCGCCAACTGCACGACGCCGGCGCAGTACTTCCATCTGCTGCGGCGCCAGGCGCTACACACCGAGATCCGGCCGCTCGTCGTCATGACGCCCAAGAGCCTGTTGCGGCTGCCCGCCGCGACGTCGCAGCTCGACGATCTCGTGTTGGGGAAATTCCGTACGGTGCTGTGGGATCGCGACCGGACGTGGCCCGAGAAGGTGACGCGCCTGCTGCTATGCAGCGGCAAGATCTACTACGACATCGTCGCCGCGCCGCGCCGCGCGGAGACGCCGCACGTCAAGATCGGCCGGGTGGAGCTGCTCTATCCGTTCCCGGGCGCCGAGATCGGTGAGTACGGCCGGCGTTATCCGAATTTGAAAGAAGTCGTGTGGGTCCAGGAGGAGCCGCGCAACATGGGCGCGCGCAAGTTCGTGCTTCCCAAGATTCGGGACGCGTTGCCCCAGTCGATCACCATCCTCGACGTCTCGCGCCCCGAGCGGTCGAGCCCCGCCGAGGGCTATCCTGCCGCGCACAAAGCGGAGCAGGAGCGGATCGTCGCCGCGGCATACGGAGAGTCGTAACATCCCTCACCCCGTTCTCCGCTACGTCGTACTTGGTTTAGTGGCGATCGCAGCGCTCGCAGCACTCGGCTCCTGGCTCGTCCGCACCAGGCGCGTGTCGCCATTCGGCGTCCTCGGCCGCACGCTCCGCTCGATCACGGATCCGATCATGAAGCCCGTCGAGCGCCGCCTGGTGCGCATGGGCGGCAATCCGGTGCACGCCGGCGGCTGGCTCGTCGTGCTCACGGCGATTGGCGGCATCGTG
>DASPXD010000248.1:0-14464 GCA_035637435.1 Gemmatimonadales bacterium | reverse complement strand
AATAACTTCTCGTTCAACTCGGGGCTCGGCATCGGCCTGTATCGCGCGTCGTTCGACACGATCGTCCACAACCAGCTCGATTACAACGTGCGCGGCTACAGCCACGGCTTTTATGCGCGCGGCCAGGACTCCGCCGACCTGTTGCTGTACGAGCAGAGCTCACACAACTACGTCGCCGCGAATTCCATGACGCACGGTGGCGATGGGATCTTCCTCTGGGCCGGGCAGACGACAATGGATTCGGGAACGGGCGGCGCGAACGATAACGTCTTCCTCGGCAACGACGTGAGTTACGCCACCGCCAACGGCATCGAAGCGACCTTCTCTCGCAACACGATCATCGCGAACAAGGCGTGGGGCAGCGCGTACGGCGTCTGGGGCGGCTACAGCTACGAGACCGCGATCCGCGAGAACGATTTTCACGGCAACCGCACCGCGATTGCGATCGAGCACGGGCAGGACAACACGATCGCCGGCAACCGCTTCGACGGCGACTCGACCGCGATTCGCCTCTGGGCCGACTCGATCGAACCGTCGGATTGGGGCTATCCCAAGCACCATGACACGCGGAGCCGTAACTATCGAATCGCCGGCAACGAGTTTATCGGCAATCGGACAGTACTGAACGTGCGCAATACGACCGGCATAGACACGGCGTTGTCTCCTAACGCAGTACCTCCACCAACCTCCACCAACCTCGACCGTCCTTCATCACCTCTCGCCCAGCAAGATCGGTCCGCCATCATCGTGGACGAATGGGGCCCCTACGACTATCGGTCGCCCAAGCTCTGGCCCGCAGGGGACTCGAGCCGCGCCGTCCCGCTGCACCTGGCCACACTCGGCCCATCCGGCAGATGGCGCGTGGTTTCGAAACGCGGTATCGCGGGGCTGTCGCGAGAGTCCGGCCGCATCGGCGACACAATCGCCGTGACTCCGCGGCCGGATTCGATCGGCGATTGGGAGCTGATCCTGGCATCCCGGGGGAAGCAGTTCTCATATGAACGGTTCGAGCCGCGGATTGAGTGGACCGTAAGGTTCTTGGATCCCCGGGGCGTGGCCCCGGGGCCCACTACCCGGACTACGTCGAGACTGGACCTGATGTGGTACCGGCCCCCGCGAAGCTTCGCGTTCCTTCCGCAAAGCAACTGGTCGCTCGAAGCCAGTGGCACCGTGACACTGCCGCCTGGGGAGTACTCGATCCGCACGATCAGCGACGACGCCATTCGCGTGTGGATCGACAGCGCCCTCGTCATCGATAACTGGACGCCGCACGAGTCGCAGGTGGACTACGCACCGCTCCCGGCGGGGAAGCACGACCTGCGCGTCGCATACAAGCAAGTAGACGGGTGGGTGGAGCTGCGGGTCGAGATTATGCGCGGCTCAGAGCGCGCCGCGGGATCCCCAGGGCCTCACTAGCTTCCTGGACCGCTTGGTGCCCGATCGTGAGCGGCTCGGGTTTGCCGTACTCGATCTCTCCCTCAAACACGACGATCGTATGCCAATCGCCGGAGAGCGCTGACCACCACCGCAGTCCGGAAAAGCCTTCCTTATCCAACGCCATAGCCACGCGTTGAGTCTTCGCGAAGTCTCGACTCGCCAACACATCCGGCGCGATGGCGTGCTGCACGAGCACGGCGGGATCGCACAGATCGGCAAGCCGGATCTTCCCCACCTGGCATTCGACGAGGGCCAGTGTCTTCCCCGATTCGATCAGATCCTTGCGCTCGATTTTCTGTCCGCGAAACCGTTGCAGCTTTTCCGCCACCGCGTGCACCGCGGTCTCGGCGAGATACACGACCAGCTTACCGGCGACGTCGAACCGGCCGGAGCCTTGATTAGGATGGATGTAACTGGGAGAAAACGGCTCGCCGAGCTTCGCGCCTGGGTCCCAGGGGAACACCCGCCACGGCATCAGGCGAAGGCGCCGGCCTTTTCAGCCTCGATCGCCGCGACGACTTCGGACAGGCGGCCCTGGCGGATCACGTCGATCGGCCGGCGGTCGCCGAGGTGGGCGTTCATGCCGCGCAACCATTTTGGGATTGAAACAACGTCCAAAAACCCTTCCAGCAGCGACACCACCGTGTCCAAGCCCACGAGCTGCTCCCAGTTCTGGGGCGCCGGCGCTTCGCCGCGCTTCCAGCGCACCACCGCGCTGCGATGCACGCCGAGGCTGCGGGCCAGGTCGGCATCGTCGGGAAAGGCGAGCTTGGCCACCTGATAGCGCTGCTTCACCAGGGATTTGTTGCTGCGGGCGCGTTTGGCCATACGCAACAATATTGTTGCGCACTCGTGAAATCAAGGGGTTAGATTCTCGCTACGATGCGTCACGAAGCCGCCATCATCGTCGGCGCCGGGCCGATTGGCCTCTCCTGCGCCATCTCGGCCAAGCGCCGCGGCATCGATCCCCTCGTCATCGACGCCGGCGCGGTCGCCAATTCGATCGTCCGCTATCCCATCAACATGACGTTCTTCACGACGCCGGAACGGCTCGAGATCGGCAATCACCCGCTCGTGTGTGCGGGGGCGAAGCCGACACGCGAAGAGGCGCTCAAGTACTACCGCGGCGTCGTGCGGGTCGAGGGGATCCGCGTGCAGACGTACACGAAATTGATCAACGCCCGGGAAGTGGAGACCGAGCGCGGTCGCGAGCCGATCTCCGCCGACAGGCTTGTGCTGGCGACGGGCTACTTCGACCACGTCAACCGGCTCGGCGTCCCCGGCGAAGAGCTGCCGCACGTGCGTCACTACTTCGACGAGGCGCACCTCTCCTGCGGCCTCGACGTCGTCGTCATCGGCGGCAAGAACTCGGCGGTCGAGGCGGCGCTGCAGCTGTTTCGCGCCGGCGCGCGCACGACGATCATCTATCGGGGCAGCACGTGGCCCAAGAGCGTGAAGTATTGGCTCCGTCCCGATCTCGACAACCGCATCAAAGCCGGCGAGATCCAGGCGAGGCTCGGCAGCCAGGTCGCCGAAATCACGCCGCGCGACGTGTTGGTGCGCGGCGCGCTCGGCAACGAAGAGCGGATTCCCGCGGATCGCGTCTACCCGTTGATCGGCTTCCACCCCGACTTCGAGCTGTTCCAGCGCATCGGCATCGCATTCGATGCCGCATCGGGACGGCCTGAGATCAATGCCGAGACGCTGGAGACCTCGGTCCCCGGCGTCTTCGTAGCGGGCAGTGTGACGGCGGGCACCAAGATTTCGGAGATCTTCATCGAGAACGGCCGCTTTGATGGGGAGAAGATCTTCGGATCAGCTTCAGAACGACAGCGTGCTCAGAGCCTATACCAAGGGATTAGAAGAGAAACGGGCGAGTAGTCCCTTCCCATCCGGGATACGCGGGCTAACTTGCGACGAATGTCCGAACTGCGCACCGCTTTAGCGGAAGCGCTCGGCCCGCTGTATCGGATCGAGCGTGAAGTGCGGCCGATAGGCGAGTACCGCCTGTTTGTCGCAACGCAATCCCAAAACGGCACACAACTCCTCGTCAAGGTTCTGCCCGCGGCGCTGTCGCTCGGCATCAACGATCTGCAATTCGAGCGGGCCGTCCTGCTGGTCGGCGAACGGCTGCGGCATCCGAATCTGGTGCGGCCGCGCGGCGCCGGGCGCGCCGGCTCGTTCGTGTACCACACCCGCCCGTTCGTGCCGGGGACGACGTTGCGTGCCTGGATCGGCAACAACGGCGCGATCCCGCTGTCACGCGCCGTCGAGATTTTGCGCGGCATCTTGAGCGGTCTCGCGCACGCGCACGGCGCCGAGATCGCGCATGGTGAGCTGAAGCCGGAGAACGTGCTGCTCGCCGACGAAGGGGTGCTCGTGGCCGATACGGGAATCGCGACGGCACTCGGCAAGCCGGCGACGCCGCGCAACGACATGGCGGCGGTGCAGGCGCTGGCACGCGAGATGCTCACCGGCGCGAAGCCGACGATCGGCGAAGAGCCGCTGGAGCGCACGCGCACGCTGCCGCTGTGGCTCGCCGAATGGATGCGCTCGCGGTGGACGGACGCGGGTCGCGCGCTGGCGGGCATGCGACCGCCACCACCTTCTAGCTCCCAATCCTCTCAGCTCTTCGCCTGATCGCCCGCAGCCACATCCGGCGGATCAGCCCGCTACCCAACCGAATCGTCCACCAGTACAGCGCGAACTTTTTGCGCGTCCCTTCGTCCGTTGCGAAGACACGCGTTTCGGTCGTGACCACGCACATCGCCAGCGCGGCCTGTTCGATGCGGAAATCCATGACCGCCTTGGCGTAGCGCGGGCCGGTGATCGTTCGGAATTCGTCAGGGGTTGCGGGCGGTCGAGTGTGGGGTGGGCGTATAACGACGGTGCCAACAACGATCTCTCGCGGGGAGCTTGCGAGCTCGAGAAAGCCGCTGTGCAGCGCGACATCGAGGATCGGTTGATCGGGCGGGGGATTGAGAATGCCAGGCGGACCAGGCCGTCCTACGCGCCGCAGCCACGTCAAGAATCGAAACAAGCGGATCTCGCGCGCCGTAACCTCACGAATCGCGCGTAGCGCGGCATCGGCCGGCGCGAGGACGCCGATTCGATGGACCTCCCGGAATTGCCATTGCGGAGCGAACTTGTCGATGATGGCCACATAGCCAATCTAGTCCTGCCGCCGGCCCCCTAACTTTTCGGAGAGCCCATTCGTGTCGCATCGCACCATGCTTCTGCTCGCCGTCGCGTTTACTGCAAGTTCCACGGCTCTCGCCGCCCAGGGTGCGTTCGGTTCCGCGCTCGCCATCAGCGGCCGGGATGTTTACGTCGGCCAGCCGGGCAACTCCTATGGTCCGGGCGCGGTGTACGTCTTTCGGGCAACTCCAACCGGAGCCTGGGGACGCCCCGCAAGCAGGATCACCCGCGCGAATGCCAGCAACGCTGATGGATTCGGCTCTGCGATCGCGGTCGACGGGAATACGCTGCTGGTCGGGCAGACGAAGGCCGACTCCGAGAGCGGCGAGGTGGTGGTCTTCACGCGCGACGGCAGCGGCAGCTGGCGCGAGACGGGCTCGTTGAAGGCCCCCGAGCGGCACCCCGGTGACGCCTTCGGCGCGACGATCGTCGTCTCGGGCGGCCGTGCATACATCTCGACCGGCGTCCGCGGCTTCGGTCCGATGGTCTTCACGCGGCGCAGCGGCTCGGTGTACGTGTTCCGGAACAACGGTGGCACCTGGGCGGCCGAGACCACGCTGGCCTCCAGTGACACGTCGAACGCGGCGACGTTCGGGAACGCAATCGCCGCTTCCGGCTCGCGCGTCATGATCGGCAATTTCCGCGCGGACTCCGGTAACGGCGCTGTCTACGTCTTCAATCGCGATGGGTCAAGCTGGAAGATGGAAAGCAAGATTGCGCCGCCGGGGCCGGTCACGGGGCGCAACAGCGGCTTCGGAAGCTCGTTGGTGCTGCGCGGCGACACCGCGTTGATCGGTGCGATCAACGATCGCGGCGCGGGCGCGGTCTGGGTCTTCGCCCGCGACTCGGCTAACGCCCGCTGGAACCCGGTCACGCGCACGCTGCCGTTCGACGGGAGTTTCGGCACGCGCTACGGGGTCGCGCTGGCGGAAGTCGGTAACGAGCTCTGGATCGGCGCCGACGGCGCGAACGGGTTCACGGGAGGCGTGTTCCGTGTCGCGCGCGACTCGACCGGATTCCCGAGCGCGGTCAAGCTGGGTCCGCCCGCGGGCGTCGAAGGTCGCGCGCAATTCGGCGCGAAGATGGCCGCCGCAGGATCGCTCGTCGCGGTGGCCATCGCCAACGAGGATTACGGCGAGGGCGGCGTGATGGTGTACAGCCGCCGGCCGACCGGGACGTGGGCAGCCGCGCATCTCGCCGGTGACGTGTCGAGCCTCTCCGCCATCACCGGGGCGAACCGCGAATGCGCCAACGGCAAGGTCCAGATCTTCGACTGCAATCAGGTGGACCTGATGTCGTTCCTGCCGGTGTCGGCGATCGGCGGCAAGCGCGGCGTACAGCTCAGCGACATCTGGGGCTACGACGATCCCGAGACAGGCCATGCGATCGCGATCGTCGGCCGCGTGGACGGTACGTCGTTCGTCGACATCACCGATCCGAGCCGGCCGATCTATCTGGGTGATCTGCCGAAGACCGCCGGGTCGCCGGGCACGTTCTGGCGCGAGATCAAGACGTACAAGCACTACGCCTTCATTGTGTCGGACGCGGCGCGCAACCACGGCATGCAGGTGTTCGATCTCGATCATCTGCGCGGCGTGCGGACTCCGCAGACCTTCACGGAAGATGCGCACTACGGCGTGGCGCATAGCGTGCACGACATCGTCGCCGATACCGTGAGCGGCTACGTCTACCTCACCGGCTCGAATGCGGGTGGTGAAATGTGCGGCGGCGGGCTGCACATGGTCGATGTGCACGATCCGCTGCATCCCAAGTTCGCCGGCTGCTTCTCCGATCCGCAGACTGGGCGCCAGGGCACCGGCTACACGCACGATGCGCAGTGCGTCGTGTACCACGGGCCCGCCACCAAGTACCAGGGCCGCCAGATCTGCTTCGGCTGGAACGAGACCCACCTGTCGATCGCGGATGTGACGGACAAGGCGCATCCGGTCGCGATCTCGCGCGCGACGTATCCGAACGTGGGCTACGCGCACCAGGGGTGGCTGACCGACGACCAGCGCTACGCGTACGAGGACGACGAGCTGGACGAGATTCAGGGCTTCGTCGACGGGACGCGGACCCTCATCTGGGACGTGAGCGATCTCGAGAACCCGGTGCTGGCGGGACAGTACATCTCCAAGAACAAGGCGACCGACCACAACCTCTGGCTGGTGGGCAACACGATGTACCAGTCGAACTACGTGAGCGGCCTGCGCGTGCTCGACATCAGCGATCGCCTGCACCCGAAAGAGATCGGCTTCTTCGATACGCACCCTGTGGGACCGGATGAGCCCGGGTTCGAGGGGACGTGGGGCAACTATCCGTTCTTCAAGAGCGGCGTGGTCGCGGTGAGCAGCATGAGCGAAGGCCTGTTTATCTTGAAGAAACATCCGACGCCGCCGGTGCCATGAACTTCCTGCTGGCACTGCTGTCCCCGGTTCTCGTCTACGTTGCCAATCAAGCGTCGGGGAAAGTCACGGTGATCGACGCGGCGACGGATTCCGTCGTCGCCGTCGTCGATTTCACGGCGCTGGGCTTCTCGGCACATCCCAAGCCGCACCACATCGTCGTCGAGCCGGACGGATCGTTCTGGTACGTCTCGCTCGTCGGTGACAACGCGGTCGTCAAGCTCGATCGATCGAACCACGTCGTCGCCAAAGCCGAAACGGTGACGCCCGGGCTGCTCGCGATCGACCCCAAGAGCGACTTGCTGTATGCGACCCGCTCGATGTCGGCGGTCAGTGCGCCGGCGCGCATCGCGGTGATTAACAGAAGGTCGATGACGGTCGCCGAAGTAGAAGTACTAGTTCCGAGACCCCACGGCCTCGCCGTTGCGCCCGATGGCCAGCACGCCTACGTCGCGAGCCTCGGCGCAAACCAGATCGCCGTGTACGATGCCAAACGGGAGCACGTCGAGATCGTGGATGTGCCGGGCGGTGATACGAGTCAGGTGATGGTCCAGCTCGCTGTATCGCCCGATGGCCGCACGCTGGTGGCGACGGCGCAGTTGACCGGCAAGCTGCTCGTCTTCGATCTCGCCGATCCGGCGAAGCCGAAGCTGGTGCAAAAGGTGGCGACGGGTGACTGGCCCTGGCTCGTCACGTTCACGCCGGACGGCGCCGAGGTGTGGGTGCCGAATCAGCGGTCCAATGATGTGACGGTCATCGATGCAAAGCGTTGGACCGTCGCTACGACGGTACGTGGCGATTTCGCGCAGCCGGATGGGATCGCGATCAGCGGGGACGGGCGGCTGGTGTTTGTGGCGAATCACAACACCGATAACGTGATGAACATGGGGGGCATCAGCATGGCGATGCCGATGCCGGGCATGACCGCGGCGCCGGGACGCGTGATCGTGATCGACGCGCGCCGCCGCGAGGTGGTGCACCGCATCGACACAGTGCCGGATGGCGCGGGCCTGGGCGTCGGCGGAGGGAAGCCCTGAGGCTTGTCGCGGTGCTGCTCGCGGTTACCGCCTGCATGCACCGCGCACCGACCGCCCCGACCGCCGCATTTGCTTTTGACCGCCAGATAACGCCTTTCTCCGTCCTCGACTCCACCGGCCACGCCTACGCTCTCCCTTTCTTAGGGGGTTTCGAGCATCCCCGCCCGCAGCTGCTCGACATCGATGGCGACGGCGTCGTCGATCTTTTTGTTCAGGAAAACTCGGGCGAGCTCCAGCTTTTCCAGCGTGCGGCAGACGGCTGGCGGCTGACGGCTGATCGCTTTCAGGGCATCGATATCGGCGAGTGGTACCGGTTTGTGGATGTGGACGGCGACGGGCTGTACGATCTGTTCGCCGAGTCACCGCTCAGCGACATCCGGTACTATCGCAACGTCGGGACGCGCACTGCGCCGAGGTTCGTCGTCGCCGCCGATACGCTGAAGGACGTGCAGGGTGCCGCGATCTACGCCGACCGCCAGAACATCGCGCAGTTCGCCGACATCGACTGCAACGGTAGACTCGATATGCTGCTGGGTCGGGTCGATGGCACCATCACGCGCTACGAGATGGAGGGATTGGACTCGAATCGCGCGCCGCGGTTCCGTCTCATCACCGAGAAGTTCGAAGACATCCAAATCATCGGCCAGCGACAACCTTCGCTGCACGGCGCGAACACGATGGCGGTGTTCGACGTCGATGGCGATGGCGACCCCGACATTCTGTGGGGCGACTTCTTCGAGCCCGGCCTGTTGTGGATCAGGAACCAGGGGACGTGCGCGCATTTTGACTTTCACGGCGAGCGGATTCCGTTTCCCCCCGGAGCGCCGCTCGAGACCAGCGGCTACAACGCGCCCGCCTCCGGTGACCTGAACCGTGACGGGCGGCTCGATCTCGTCGTCGGCGTGCTCGGCGGCGCGTTCAACCCGGTCAAGACGAGCACGGCGAATCTGTACGAGCTCGATCAGACCGCGCCCGGAAGATGGACGGTGACGACCACGCATCTGCTGGACGCGATCGACCTGGGGGCAGAGACCATCCCCGCATTTGGCGACATCGATGGTGACGGTGACCTCGATCTCGTGGTCGGGACGAAGATCGAACCCGACAACCCCCGCAGCGGCGGCGTTTACTGGTTCGAGAACACCGGGTCACGCACCGCACCGGTGCTGCGACTCCGTGGCCACCTCAACGTCTTGCCCGCATTTCACAACGCCCCCGCGCTGGGCGATCTCGATGGCGACGGCCTGCCGGATCTGGTCGTTGGGCAGTTTCAGGATGCGGTCGCTTGGTATCACAACAGCGGCAAGAGCGGCGCCGAACGGTTTGTGCTCGTCGATTCGGCGGTCGTACGCCTGCCGCGCGGCAGCAATGCGGTACCGGAGTTGTACGACATCGATCACGACGGTGACCTCGATCTTTTCCTGGGCGATGCGGCCGGGCGGATCGCATTCTTCAGAAACGAAGGATCGAAACAGGCACCGCGTTTCGTGCTGGTCAGCGACGACTATCTCGGCAAGCGCGTCGGCAGAAGGGCGGTGCCGCGCTTCCTGAACAACGTGCTGATAGTGGGAACGGAGCAGGGCGGCCGGGACTCGAGTCTAGGCGTGCGGTTGCCGCCGTATGCGGCGCCGGCGTTTGCCGACCTGCGTGGCACCGGCAAGCCTGATCTGTTCGTGGGCGGAGCGGGAGGCGGAATCTTCTACTTCACGAAACTTTCCCTGCCGCCGTAGCATATTGTATCCGTCCCTTCTCCGGATCCTGTGATGCTAAAGCCTGTGATGCAGCTCGCCGCCGTCGGCCTCGTCGGCGTTGTCCTTTGGAAAGTTGCGGCCGCGTTTCTGCTTCCTCTGTTCTTTCTCGTCTTCAAAATCGGGCTGATCGTGGCCCTGGTCATGCTGGCCTTCTGGTTCTTCAATAAGAAGGACCGTGGTAAAGAGGACACGCCGCCCCCGTCCGCCTAGTGTCCCCCGCAACACAATCGCGGCGCGCCTAGCCTGCCCGTGGCTTGGCGCGCCGCGTGCGTTCTCCCCCGGCAAACCACGGGAGGACGTCATGAACTACTGGAAAGGTTTGATGATCGCCGTCGCCATCGACCTCGGTTGGATCATGGGGTCCCCGGCGACAGTCACGGGACCCGACACCGTGCCGGCGCTCGATGTCGTCGCCGAGTGGCCGAGCCAACCGCCCACGGATCCGAGCACTCTGGATGAGCTGAGTGAGACGGGGCGTCTGGAAGACTCACTGATGTCGTATCTGCAGCAGCATCCTGAGGACGTGGCTGCGATGGCCAAGCTGGCGCGCATCTACGCCGACAATGGGTGGTACGACGCCGCGATCAACCCGCTGGCGCGGGCGCTGCAGATCGATGCCGAGCGCCGCAGTCTCTGGGCCGCGCTGGACCGCGCAGTGGAAAAGTCGGGCAAGGCGAAGGTTACGGATGCTGAGCTGACGCGCCGAGCGGCGGCGTTTGTGGAAGCGGTGGAGATGTGGGGGCATGGCTGCTGAAAACCGACGGTAAGAGACGGTAAAGGACGGTAGGGGTTTTGCCCTTACCGTCCTTTACCGTCCTTTACCGTCGCTTCATCTACCGTCGTTTATTGGTCCACCCACGTCGACCTGACGTCATACGTCACCCGGTAGACCAGCTCGTTGATCAATCGTCCGTACGCATCGTTCGGATCAGTGGCCGAGAAGGACGGCGTGCCGCCAATGAGCGACAGTCCGCCGACCTCTTCGGTCGACGACGAGCTCCTGCGCCACATCACGCCACCCGAGCGCGTGTTCACGAGCCACACCGACAGGTCGACGGTCACGGTCGCTCGCAAGACGGGCGACAGTCCCGCCGTCAGTCCGCCATGTGGCTTCACGTTGGAGATCTTGAGATGTCCGAAGAATGCCACGGGACAGCCGCTCGAGTCGGCTGCGGTCGTAAAGACGCGGCTGGAATCGGCCGAGCTGAACTCGCGCACCTCGATGCCGCTTTGCGCCGCGAGGACGTACTCCTCGAAGCGCTGCGTCGCGAACTGGTGCAGGTTGCCTTTGGCGTTTTCCACCGAGAAGGTGAACAGCCCGATGTTGTGATAGGGGACGAGATTCAGCGTCGGCGGCAGCAGCACGCGCTGGCGCACGGGCCGCTGTGCTCCGCGCGATCCACCGCAGCCGACGATTCCCAGGATGATGAAGCAACAGACCAGGACGCGCAGCACGTGCATAGGGACCTCAGCGAGGAATAATGTCGGGGTCCCAACATAATGCTTGTCGCTACTTGAATGACTCTGTGGGCACCGTCACGGGCACGGGTTGCGCACGTATGTAGCTGACAATCTTCCAGATAGCGCCGGTGGACAGAATCCCGCCGTACGCCGGCATCCCGCGCGGACGGCCGTAGAAGATCGACTGGAACACCGCGCCATCGCTGCCGCCGTAGCGCCAGCGGCCGTCGACGAGACTCGGTCCCACCCAACCCGTCGCGCCGCCGCCGTGACAGCCGTCGCAGTTCATCGAGCTGAAAATCTTCGACCCGTCCGCGACGTTGGTGGAGTCAACCACAAAGGGATTCTTCAGGTCGCCCGCGGGCGGCAAGTTGCCTCCGGCCGAGACGTGATCGGGATAGCGGATCGACGGCGGGATGCCGTCCGGCCGGTCGCACGCGGCGAGCAGCGCCAGGATCACGCACGACGCACCACGCACGACGCACGGTCTCACAGGCCGAAGATCCAGACGATGCCTCCCTGACTCGTGTGCCGCCCCAGCTCGGCGGCAAAATCGGCGGGCGGCCGCACGTCCGCGGGATCGTCCGAGCGCACGTCACCCGACAGCAGGAACCAGTCGCCGCCGATGCCGGCGTAGATCGCGACGTACTGTTTGCCGTCCGGCCCGCGAAACGAGATCGGCGCGCCTACGACGCCCGAGCCGACTTTGAACTTCCACAGCTGCCGGCCGGTGCGCGCGTTGGCCGCCTTGAACCAGCCGTCCAGTGTCCCGAAGAAGACGACATCGCCCGCGGTGACGACGCTGCCGCTCCACACGGGAAACTTTTCCCTGATCTCCCACACTTTGCGGCCGCGCGCCGCATCCCACGCGATGAAGGCCCCGCCGTTCCCCCCGGGCCCCACCATGTACGGCGTCGTCGCGCCGATGTACGGCGTGCCCGGGATTCGCGTCACGGGCGCGGCTGCGAAGTTCATGCAGAGATTGTTCGTCGCGGTGTAGAACAGGCCGGTGCGCGGCGAATAGGCGGCGGGCGATGCGGGACTCTTGCCCCCCTCGAGGCTCGGGCAGATCCCTTTCACATCGCCGCGCGATGCGCCAGTGATCTTCGTCGTATCGACGATCGGCATGCCGGTCGTCCGGTTGACGCCCTTCGCCCACGTCACGTTGGCGAACGGCTCGGCGACGAGCAGCTCTCCCGTCACGCGATCGAGCGTGTACGCAAAACCGTTCTTGTCGAAATGCACCAGCACTTTGCGCAGCCGCCCGCCGACCACCAGGTCGGCGAGAATCATCTCGGCGTTGGAATCGAAGTCCCAGCTGTCATGGGGCGTGAACTGATAAGCCCAGACGAGCGAGCCGTCGCCGGGCCGGCGCGCCAACACGCTGTTGGTCCACTTGTTCTCGCCCGGGCGCTGCTCGGTGTTGTAGGGACCGGGATTGCCGGTGCCGAAGTAGATCAGGTCGAGCTGCGGATCGTAGGAGATCCAGCCCCACACCGGCGCGCCGCCGCGCCGCCACGAATCGCCGCTCCAGGTCGTCACGCCGATGTTGGGATCAGCGACGTAGCGGCCTCGACCGGGGCGCGCCAACATCAGCGAGTCCGGGCCCATGTTGTGCGCAGTCCAGAGGATCTTCCCGGTCGCGAGATCGAGTCCCTTCACCCACCCGTAGATCCCGAACTCGCCACCCGAGGGGCCCACGATCACGCGATTGCCGGCGACGAACGGCGCCATCGGCGTCGTCTCGCCCTGGCCGATGTCGGCGATCTGCGTCTTCCAGAGCTCGCGGCCGTTGACGGCATCCACCGCGACGGTATGGCCGTCGAGCAGGTTGTAGATGATCTTGCCGCCCGAGTACACGGCGCCGCGGTTGATCGCGTCGCAGCACGCGATGCCGACCGAGCTGGGATTCACGTCGGGCCGGTACTTCCATTTGAGGGGGTAGCCTTCGCGCGTCAGATCGAACGCGTACAGCACATTGGGGAAGGGGGTGACGACGTACATCGTGCTGCCGACGACGAGCGGCTGGCCTTCGTGGCCGCCGAGGACGCCGGTGGAAAAGCTCCAAACGGGATGGAGGCGCGCGGCGTTTGCAGCAGTGATTTGCGACAGGCCGCTGTAGCGCGTGGCGGCGTAGTCTTTCGCCGGCATGGTCCATTGTCCGTCGTCGCGAGCAGGAATTCCTTGGAGGATTGGCAGCAAAAGAACTAGGGAAAGCGCTCGACGCATGTTGTAATGATACCAGTCCGTCGCTAGAGCGCCCACCGCAGCGACAGGGCCGCCGAGCCATAGCGCCAAGGCCCCGCGGTCGTCGCTGCTTCACGCGCTACGGTCGAGTCCTCCCCTTCGACCTCGAGCTGGAGCGCGCGCCCGGGAGCGAGCGGCGCGGTGATGAGCGAGTACCAGCGCAGCGAGCGGCTCCACGGCCCCGGCTGGCCTCCAAACTCCGCGACCCGCTGCGCTCCCGCGCCGACATCGAGAGCGAGCAGCCAGCCCCTAGGGCTCTCGAGCTCTATGTACGACCCCGCCTCGACTACCTGGGCGAGACGCGGCGCGAAGTAGCCCGCCGTGCTGGCGTGCGAGTAACGGATCTGGTGGACCTGACCCGACAGCTCGATAGCTGGCGACAGCGCGACCGCGACTACGCCGGCGAGCGCGGTGCGATGATTCAAATCGGCCGTATCGCGCAGCAGTGCGGTCCGCCCGAGGCCGCGCAGCTTGAGCGTGCGCGTCACGGGGATCTCTACCAGCGCGCGCAGCTCGGTTCGCAAGACGCGGTTGTCCACGAGCAACGGGCTCGCTGCCAGCACGGCGCGCTGGGCGCGGACATCGACGGTGACGCCGTGCGCGGAGCTGCGCCAGCGCGCGCGCACGCGGCCCGTGGCAACGACAGTCGTGCTCCCATTGTCGCTGCGTTCGAGTCGCGTCCCTCCAAGGGCACCTTCGACGCTGGCCAGCCGGCCCGCCCGCCACGCTGCGCGCAGCGCGAGCTGCTCTAGCCACGCCGCAACGACGCCGTTCGACACGCGATCACGGCTCGCTTCTACGCCGAGCCGCAACGGCCCACGCGCCTGGAGCTCGGCGCTACCACCCAGACGGAACGTCGTGTTTCCGTCCGAATCGCGGCTGCCACTCACCAGTGGCGTGACCGCCGGCGCGGCGGCGCGAGCGCGGG
>DASPXD010000247.1:0-12641 GCA_035637435.1 Gemmatimonadales bacterium | reverse complement strand
CTCGACCTCGACGTCTTCGCGTGACGCCTCGAACGTGATCGGCTTGGGATGCAAGGGACGCCGGTTGCCGACGATCCACTTCACGAATTCGGACAGGCCGCCCTTATAGTAGAAGGTCTCTTCCTTCGTGCTGCCCTTGCGTTCGTCCTTGAGCACGATCGTGAGCGCCTTGTTCAGGAAGGCGAGCTCGCGCAGGCGGTTGGCGATCGTGGCGTAGTCGAAGCGCGTCTCGGTGAAGATGCTCGTGTCGGGCTTGAACCAGACGGTCGTGCCGGTGCCCTTCGCCTTGCCGACGACTTCGAGCTTCTTCTTCGTGTCGCCCTGCTCGAACGACATGTGGTGCCGCTTGCCGTCGCGGTCGACCCACACCTCGAGTTTCTCGGAGAGCGCATTCACCACCGAGACGCCGACGCCGTGCAGGCCACCCGACACCTTGTAGCTGCTCTTGTCGAATTTGCCGCCCGCATGCAGGACCGTGAGCGCGACTTCGACGCCGGGCTTCTTCTCGGTCTTATGAATGTCGACGGGAATGCCGCGGCCGTTGTCGACGACGGTGATGGCGTTGTCGGGATGGATCGTGACCGAGATGTCGGTCGCGAAGCCTGCGAGGGCCTCGTCGACGGAGTTGTCCACCACTTCGTAAACGAGATGGTGCAGCCCGCGCGCCGACACCGAGCCGATGTACATCGCGGGCCGGCGCCGTACCGCTTCCAGGCCCTTCAGGACCTGGATGGAGTCGGCCTGATAGCCGCCGCTGCCTTTTTCCTTCTTCGGTGCGGCGGGTTTCTTCTTAGGCATCAAGTTCCTAACGTGAGAGAAGCCAGCGTATCGTCGTGATGCGGCCAGCACCGCGCCCCGCATTGACGCGGGCCATAATGTCGGGCGTCATCAACTGCAGTTCATTCATCCACGAGCTGGTCGCCACCCGCACGAACAGCACGCCATCGGGGGTGATGCTCTCGGGAGTCGCGACGGCGGCGATTTGCGGGCCGACCAGGCGCGGCCAGTCCGGAATCATCTGCGCCTGCCCGACGCGACGCGCCAAACCGGTGCGCTTCAGGTAGCCCTCGAGCGCCTCGGCGACGGCAACAGGACGGCTCTTTTTGGGGCGGTTTGCGGGATCTGTCACAGGCTCTAAAAATAGACGGAAGTCATTGTCCTGTCAACAGTTAAGCCCAATCACGGAAGTTACGGACTGACTACGACGTAGCTGTCCCGCTGGACCTCAAAACCGGCGATATCACGTGCCCGGAACTGGATGATGAGGCGGATCCCCGGCTGCTGGCCGGCGGCCAGGAGAAAGCGGTAGCGCGCGCTGAAGACGCGGTTGAAGCCTCCGCTCTCGCCGCGTAATTCCGCGTCGACGGTCACCCACACGGAATCGATGCCGTCCGGATCTTCAGCGCGGATCGTCCCGGAAACCGTGTCGACCTGGCTCGCGCTCACGCTGTCCTGGTCGATCGTGAACGACAATTGCGGGGGGCCGGGTCGCTCTCGTTCCCCGAGACACGCCACGACGACGATGAGGGCTAGCGCCCCTGGAATTTTGCCGAGCGCTTTTCGAGAAATGCGGTCAGTCCTTCTTTCATGTCCTGAGTGGCGGCGAGGAGGCCGAAGTGATTGGCCTCGAGTAGCAGCCCTTCGTCGAGCGTCATCTCCAACCCCTGATCGATCGCTTCGATCGCGAGACGCACGGCCAATGGACCCATGGCGAGGATACCCCGCATCATCTTCTCCGCTTCCGCGAGCAGGTCGGCGGCGGGGACCACTTTATTGACGAGGCCGATGCGGTAGGCCTCCTGCGCATCGATCATTTCGCCCGTCAAAATGACGTGCATCGCAATGCCTTTGCCCACGAGGCGCGGGAGGCGCTGCGTCCCTCCGTATCCCGGCGCGATCCCCAGCTTCACCTCCGGCTGTCCGAACTTCGCGTTCTCGCTCGCGATACGGATGTGACAGGCCATCGCCAGCTCGCAGCCGCCGCCCAGCGCGAATCCGTTGATCGCCGCGATCACCGGCTTGCCGCACGTCTCCAGGCGCCGCAACACGCCCTGGCCGCGCTGCGCGCGCGCCTTGCCGTCGAACGGTCCCTGCCGCGCAAGATCACCGATGTCGGCGCCGGCGACGAACGCCTTTGGCCCGGCGCCCGTGAGAATCGCGCCGCGGATCTCGGCGTCGGTCGCAATCTGCTCCGCCGCCTTGCCCAGCTCCAGCATCACCTGATCGTTCAGCGCGTTGAGCTTATCCGGCCGGTTGATGGTAACGAACGCGATGCCGTCTTTGATCTCCAACAGGAGGGTCTGGTAGCTCATGGGGAGAATGCTACACGGCCATTGCGGATTGCGGAATGTGGATTGCGGATTTGTAGCGTGAAGATCGACGACCACACGACCCTTCATGTACAATCCGCATTCCGCAATCCGCAATCCGCATTTAGGTTCACCTCGTGCCTATCCAAGCGATATCGTGGTCCCCCAGCGGCGCGGTCCGCATCATCGATCAGCGTGCGCTGCCCGAGGCGGAGATCACGCGCGATTTGGAGAGCGCCGAGTCGGTCGCCGAGGCGATCAAGCAGATGCAGGTGCGCGGGGCGCCGCTCATCGGGATCGCAGCGGCGATGGGGCTCGTCGCCGGCACGCGGGATCTCCGATCCGCGCCGCGGCCGTCGTTTCTCGCCGGTGTGGCGCAACTGTCCGACCTGCTCGCCAACGCCCGTCCGACCGCGGTCAATCTTCGCTGGGCGCTGCATCGCATGGCGAATGTGGCACAGTCGACGCTGGGCGAAAGTCCCGCGATATGGGAGCGACTGCATGTTGAAGCGACGGCCATCTGGGAAGAGGATCGCGCGATGTGTCGCCGGATCGGCGAGCATGGCCTGACGATCCTCGCCGACGGCGCCAACGTGCTGACGCATTGCAATACCGGTGCGCTCGCGACCGGCGGCATCGGGACCGCGCTCGCGCCCATCTATCTGGCGCACGAGCAGGGGCGGCGCGTGCATGTCTATGTGGACGAGACGCGGCCACTGCTGCAGGGGTCCCGCCTGACCACGTGGGAATTGCAGCACGCCGGTGTCCCCTGCACGCTGATCACGGATGGCGCTGCGGCGACGCTGATGCGGCAAGCGAAGATCGATGTGATCCTCGTCGGCGCGGATCGCATCTGCGCCAACGGCGATTTCGCAAACAAGATCGGGACCTATGGCCTGGCGGTGCTCGCGCGCCATCATGGCGTGCCGTTCTACTGCGCCGCGCCGTGGTCGACGGTAGATGCGTCGCTGGCCGACGGGGACCTGATTCCGATCGAGCAGCGCGCAGCGGCCGAAGTCACCGTCATGGCGGGCCGCCCGATCGCACCGGATGGCGTGGTGGCGCTCAATCCGGCGTTCGATGTCACGCCGGCGCGCTACGTCACGGGATTCATCACCGATCGGGGGATCGTGCAACCGCCGTTCTCGGCGACGTGAAGGCGATCATCGCCGTGATTGGCGGCGGAACCTGCACGCCCGCCGAAGCCACTGCCGCGGAGCAGACGGGCCGGCTGCTCGCGCAACACGGTGCGATCGTCGTCTGTGGCGGATTGGGCGGCGTCATGGAAGCCGTCGCGAAGGGCGCGAAAGCAAACGGCGGCACGACGGTCGGCATCCTACCAGGAACGGATCCCGCCGCGGCGAACGCGTATATCGACATTCCCCTGGCGACCGGCCTCGATGAGATGCGCAATTTCCTGATCGTGCGCGCCGCGCACGCCCTGATCGCCATCGGCGGCGGTGTGGGGACGTTGGCGGAGCTGGCGCTCGCGCAGCGCATCGGCAAGCCGGTCGTGGGGCTTCATGATTCCTTCAGGAACGCCGTCGATATTCCCCGCGTGGAGAGTGCGGCTGAGGCGGTGCGCTGGGCGTTAGATCGTGTGCGCGAAGGGGTGGTATAATAGGGATATGAAGGCAGGCACGAAGTTCGCCGTGGGTGCGGTCCTGATCGTTGGCGCCGTGGGCTACCTGATGGCCTCCGGGATCCGGCAGACGGGTCAGTATTTCCTCACGCCCAGCGAGCTGGCTCAGCGCGTCTCCGCCGATCCCTCGTTCTACGATCTCGGCATGAAAGTCGGCGCGCGCGTCGTTCCCGGTACGGTGGAGAAGGAGATCGCGACGCAGACGCTGCGATTTCACGTCACCGACGGCACGGTCAGCTATCCGGTGGTCTTCAAGGGCCTCCCGCCCGACACGTTCACCGACTCCGTCGAGGTCGTGGTCGAAGGCCGGCTGCAGCGCGATGGGATCATTCACGCGACCAATGTGCTCGCGAAATGCGGGTCGCGGTACGAAGCAGTTCCCAAAGCCTAAATGACGCTGCTCGGCCCTCTCTCACTCTGGCTCGCGTTTCTCGTGGGCCTGTGGGGAGCGATCACCGGATTCGCCGGCGGCGCGCAGGGCCGGGTCGATCTACAACGCAGCGCCCGCCACGCGACGTTCGCGCTGTTCGGCGCGCTGCTCGTCGCGGTCATCTCGCTCGAGATCGGCATCTTCCGCCACGACTTCTCCCTCGAGTACGTCGCCGCCTACACCAGCCGCAATCTCCCCACCTTCTATCTGTGGTCGGCGCTGTACGCGGGGCAAAAAGGCAGCCTGCTCTTTTGGGCGACCGTCCTGAGTCTGTTCGCGTCGCTGGCGCAGCTGCTCACGAGCCGGCGCCATCGCATTTATCTGCCCTACGTGGCGGCCGTGACCTGCCTGGTGGCGACGTTTTTCATCAGCGTCATGCTCTTCGCCGCGAACCCGTTCGAGCGCCTCGGCTTTGTACCCATCGACGGCAGGGGGATGAACCCGCAGCTGCAAAACCCCGGCATGGTCTTCCATCCCCCCATGCTGTACCTCGGCTACATCTCGATCACGATCCCGTTCGCCTTCGCGATCGCCGCGCTCCTCTCCAGGAAGCTCGACGCCGAGTGGCTCGTCGCGGTCCGCAAATGGACGCTGGTGTCGTGGCTCTTCCTGAGCATCGGCCTGCTCATCGGGATGTGGTGGGCTTATGTGGAGCTGGGGTGGGGCGGCTACTGGGCGTGGGATCCGGTCGAGAACGCGGCGCTACTGCCTTGGCTCGTCATGACCGCCTTTCTCCATTCGGTCATGATTCAAGAGAAGCGCGGCATGCTCAAGAAGTGGAACCTCGCGCTGATTCTCGGCGCCTGGCTGCTGTCGATCTTCGGCACCTTCATCACGCGCTCCGGCGTGATCGCCAGCGTGCACTCGTTCACGCAGTCGAGCGTCGGCTACTTCTTCCTCGGATTCCTGGTCCTCGCGGCCGTCGCGAGCTTCGCGCTGTACTGGACGCGGTTACCGTTGCTCGAGGCCGAGGCGACGCTCGAATCGATGGTGAGCCGCGAGGCGAGCTTCCTGTTCAACAATCTGCTGCTGATCGGGATCGCGTTCTCCGTACTGTGGGGGACGCTGTTTCCGATTCTGTCCGAGGCGGTCAAAGGGACGAAGATCACCGTCGGGCCGCCGTTCTTCAATCAAGTGAACGTGCCGCTCGGTCTCGCGCTGCTCGCGATGACCGGGGTGGGGCCGCTAATCGCCTGGCGGCGCGCCTCGGTGCCGAACCTGCGGCGCCAATTCGCCGTGCCGCTGACCACCGGAGTGTTTGCGCTGCTCATCCTGCTGGTCGCGGGCATGCGCGACGTCGGCGCGCTGATGGCGATCAGCCTCGGTGGGTTCGTGTTCGCGACGGTGATTCAGGAATTCGCGCGTGGCGCACGGGCGCGCCACCGCCAATACGGCGAGCCGACGGCGCTGGCCGTGGTGCAGCTCCTGGCCCGCAATCGCCGGCGCTACGGGGGATACGTCGTCCACGTGGCGATCGTGCTGTTGTTCGTCGCGTTCGCGGGGATGGCGTTCAAGACCGAGACCCAGGCGACGCTGCGGCCAGGTGAGTCCGTCACGCTCAAAAGCCCGTACGGGCACGTTTACACGTTCACGCACGTGAGTGTCTCGCAATACAATGCGCTGAATCGCGAGATTACCGCTGCGCTAGTAGACGTGCGGCGCGACGGCAAACAGATCGGTCGTTTACGGACGGAGAAGCGCCAGCACGTGGATGCGCTGGGCCGTCCCACCTTCGAGCCCTCGACGGAAGTCGGGATCAAGAGCGGACTGCGTGAGGATCTGTATGTCGTGCTGGGTGGCCTCGTGAACGGCACCGAGCAAGCGGTATATCGCTTCACTATCAATCCGCTCGTCTGGTGGGTGTGGTTCGGCGGATTCGTGCTCGTGATCGGAGGACTGATCGTGCTGTGGCCGGGCGGCGCGCCGGTGACGGTGAAAGGGTCAAGCGCTTCGCGCGTCCAGGCCGGCTACGCCGTGAAGCTCGAGGCGGCGGACCGATGAGCGATCGCGTCAGCCGCCGCGGGTTCTTCGCGCTGGCGGTCGCCGCCGTCGGCGCAGTCGTGCAGGATACGACGAGTGTCGGCCGCGTTTACGATCCGGGTCGCGCCGGCCGGGCGCTCCCGCCCGTGACCGCGGCGGACAACGACGCCGGCATTCAGGCGATCGAGAAGCGGCTGCGCTGCAGCTGCGGCTGCGGGCTCGACATCTACACGTGCCGCACGACGGACTTCAGCTGCACCTATAGCCCGGCGTTGCACAAGGAAGTGCTGCGACTCGCGGGGCAGGGGAAGACCGCGCAGCAGATCACAGACGAGTTCGTCGCGCAATACGGCGAAGCGGCGCTCATGGCACCGCCAAAACGTGGTTTCAACCTCGCCGCGTACTACGTGCCATCGGTTGCCGTACTGATCGCCGCGGGGGCCCTCCTCGGCCTCCTGCGTCGCTGGACGCGCGAGGCGCCGGCCAGTGCGCCGCCCAGCACACCTTCGGCCTCTCCCACCGAACTGGAACAGCTGCGCCGCGAGCTCGACCGCTTCAATGCTTGAGTTGCTGCTCGGCGTCGTGCTCGCGGCAGGCGCGACGTATTACGTGCTACTCCCGATTCTCCGGCCGCCGCCTGAGCCGGCGGCCGATACCGGCAGCAGCGACGAGGGCGAGGATCCGGACGACGACATGAGCCCGCGGGCCGTGGCGTTCCGGGCGCTCAAGGAAATCGAATTCGACCGCGCGACGGGGAAACTCTCCGACACTGACTACGAGCAGCTAAAAGCGAAGTACACGTCCGAAGCGCTCGCCGCGATGCGAGAGGAGCAGGGAGCAGGGAGCAGGGAGCAGAGGCCAAAGCCGGCTCCCCGCTCCCCGCTCTCAGCTCCCTCGTGCCCCGAACATGGTACGCCGTCCGAAGTGGATGCCGTGTTTTGCCCGCAATGCGGAAAGCGTTTGGGCAGAGCGGCCGGCTACTGCGCGCGCTGCGGGACGGCGCTCGAAACCGACGCCCGCTATTGCAACTCCTGCGGAGCCCGTGTAGCCGCCTAAGGCCACGGATCACGCAGATCTACAATGGATTTGCGCTGATTGCTACGATTGCTACCTTAGTATGCGAAGATCAGATCCGTGTAGATCCGTTGTCAATCTGTGTGATCTGTGGCGAAGGAGCGCGTCGTGAACCGATGGGTCTCGCGGGTGCTGGTCGTGCTGTTGTTGCTGGCATTGACGGCGTCCACCGCCGATGCGCAACGCCGAGCTCGGCGGCGCTCGATCGCTAGCTCATCCGGTCCCAGCTACGGCGCGCACCTCGGCTACAACTTCGACGTGGACGACCTGCTGCTCGGCGCGCAGCTCACCTGGCCGATCACGCCGGATCTCGCCCTCTACCCGACCTTCGACTACTACTTCGTAAGCCCCGGCTCGCTCTGGTCGCTGAACTTCGATCTGAAGTACCGGCCCCCGACGCGGTACGGCGCGTGGTACGTCGGTGGCGGGCTGAACTATTCGCGTGCCAGCGGTGGGAGCGACACCGGGCTCAACCTGCTGACGGGACTCGAGGGCCGGCGCGGGCGCATGCGCCCCTACGTCGAGGGAAAATTCATTTTGGCCAACGGCAGCTCGTTCCAGCTGGTGGGGGGAGTGAGCTGGCACTAGGCTAGAACTCGAAGCTCTCCATCTTCCGCAGCGCCATCCGAAGCGGGACGATCGTGGCCGCCGTGCACAGCGCGGCGGCCACGGCGAACCAGACCATCATCACCGGCGTCACGCCGACCGGCTGTCCTTCCCACGCCGAGCGCACGTAGGTGTACACGGCGGTCGAGAGTGCGCCGAGCACCGCCGCGAGCAGCGCGATCGTCGCCATCATGAAGACGAGGCCCCCGAACGACGTCGGGATCTGGGCGGCGTTTTCCGTCTCGAACTGCGGATACAGCGTCCCGAAGGTGAGCGCCATCGCCGATATGGCGAGGGTCAGTCCCGCCATCGTCGCCAGGCTCATGATCATCATGAACGACGTGACTTCCAGCAGGGCATTCGTGACGCCGGTGAGAATGAGCCCCAGGATGAGCAGCGGCAGCGTCCCCACCCAGTACTTGGACCAGAGCAGCGCGCGCAGGTCGAGCGGGGAGGATCGCAGCAGCCACATCTGCCTGCCCTCCAGCGACACAGCGGGAAAGATGAAGCGCGCCGCGATCGAGGCGAGCACGAACCCGGCGAGGCCGAGGTTCAGGAACGACACGAGGTTGACGTAGAAGAAGCCCACCGGCTCGCCGCGGTGCAGCGGCAGCGCCTGAATATTGAAGAGATACACGACCACCAGCACCGCGAGCAGGATCAGCTGGCTCCACTGCGTCGTGTCGCGGAAGAACAGCTTGATGTCTTTGAGGACGAACTCCCGCTTCGCGACCGGCAGCCAGCCCAACAGCGAGCCGACCGTCCAGCGCCACAGGCCGCCCCGAATGAAGCGCTCCGCCCCTTCCTGCGCCTTGGTGAACCCCTGGGCATACAGCGCGCGGTGCAACAATGCGCCGAACGTCACGAAGGCGGCCGCGGTGCTCCACAGCAGCACGAGCGGCAGGGGATCGAACTCGTTCCGCAGGAATCCCATGATGGCCTGGGACGCCCACTCGCTCGGGAGAAAGGGCGAGGTCGGACCGCGCAGCAGGATGACGAAATCGAGCAGGTTGCGGAATCCTTCGGGCCGCGCGAGCTGCTCGGGCCGGATCACGCGGAACAGCAGAATGACGCCGCCGGCCGCGCCCAGCGCGATAATCGACAGCAGGTCGCGCGTGCGCCGGGCAGGGAAGATGTTGACGAGGATCAGCGTGACGGCCGATCCGAGCACCGCGGGCAGAATCAACATCGGCACGATCGCGAGAATGGCGTAGGGTGCGAACAGGATCCCGCCCTTGAACACGACACCGTAGGCCGCGAGGATCGGCACCGCCATCAGCGCCACCATCCACGACGAGTGCAGCAGCGTTTCCCCGAGCTTCGCGAGATAGAGTCGCAGCCAGTCGACCGGCGCCGAGACGAGCAGATCGAGGTCTTTGGCGAGGAAGAAGCTCGAGAGTGCCGTAATGACGTTCGAGAGGACGAGAATCGAGATGAACGAGAGCAGGATCAGACCCAGGATCTTTCCAGGGATCAGCGGGCCCAGCTCCTCCACTGCGCGCAACGTCTTCAGGATCTTGTACAGGATACCAAAGACGCCGAGCCAGAACGCCGCCGCGACGATCGCCAGGATGACGAGCTTCCCGGTGCCGCCGCTGGCGCGCTCTTGGCGCAGCCGCTGCAACGCGGTCCGCCATTTGGGCTGGAGCACGTGTGCGAGCGACGGCTGCTTCATCGTCCCAGCACCTCGACGAGCTCCCGCACCTGGGCCCCGCCCGTGAGCTTCAGGAAGAGCTCCTCGAGACTGGCGTCGCCTGCCTGGTGCTGGCGGCGCACCTCGCTGACGGTCCCCGCCGCGACAGTCTTGCCGTGCTGGATGATCGCGATCTGATCGCACATCGCTTCGGCGACCTCGAGCGTGTGGGTACTCATCAACACCGTGCCGCCGCGCTCGACGAATTGCCGGAAGATGTCCTTCAGCAGCCGCGCCGCCTTCGGGTCGAGCCCGACCATCGGCTCGTCGACGACGATGCACTCGGGGCGGTGAATCAACGCGCTCGAAATGATCAGCTTCTGCCGCATGCCATGGCTGTACGCCTCGATCAGCTCATCCTTCCAGCTGGTCAGCTCGAACACCTCGAGCAGCTCGGCGACGCGGCGCTCGACGGTGTCGCCCTCCTGGCCGTAGAGTCCGGCGACGAACCGCAGGAATTCCGCGCCGGTGAGCTTGTCGTAGACGAAAGGACGGTCGGGAATGAACCCGAGCCGCATCTTGGCGCTGAGCGGATTGGTGTGGACGTCATCGCCGCCGAGCAGCACGCGGCCCTGGGTGGGCCGCAGGATGCCGGCGATCATCCGCAGCGTCGTCGTCTTGCCCGCGCCGTTCGGCCCAAGACAGCCGTACAGCACGCCGCGCGGTACGTGCAGGGAGATGTCGTCCACGGCCACGAAGCTGCCGTAGAGCTTGGTCAGGTTCTCCAGGCGGATCATAGCACCTCGAGCTTCAGCCGGCCGACGAGCGGAACGAGCTCGATCTGGCGCGCCAGCCCACCGGTCGCGATCGGAATATGCGCCGCGTCCGCGGGGAATTGATCGAATGTCGGGTCGACCGCGATCCAATCGTTCAGATAGACCTCGGCCCACGCGTGGTAGTAAAACCGCCCATTCAGGTAGATCAGTCCGCCCACCGTGCGCGCCGGCAACCCGGTCGAACGGGCGAGCGCGACGAACAGCGTGGTGGCGTCGTTGCAATCGCCGCGCGCGGTCTCGAGCACCTTCACGGCGCTCGGGACGCTCCCGGGCGGCGGGATCGCGCGGCGCAGCGTGCGGTGCACCCAGTGCGTCAGCAGCTCGGCGACGCGCGCCGGCGCCCGCTCGCGCTCGATGACGCGGCGGGCCTGCGCGGCAATCCGCGGGTCGTGGCTCTGGATGAGCGGCTCGGGAGCGAGCCAGCGCGCGAGCGCGGTATCGCGCGAAGGCAAGCGATACAGTGCGGCGGGGGCCTCGACGGCAGCAGCCTGAACGATTTCGACCGTGTCACGCCCGTTCCTCCGCAGCCGCAGCCGTTCCCGCGGCTCAGGGTCGGATCGCACGCCGGCGACCAATGCCGTGAGCGGTATGATCTCGCCGGGTGCAGGAACGGCGCTGCTGCGGGCAATGCGAACGGTGTCGCGCTTCTTGAAGTTCTGATAGACGATTTCGAACGCGGCACGCTCCATCGCGAATCCATCGGTCGTGGCGAAGACCAGCCCTCCCTGCGCGTCGATCCAGCTGCTCATCGGAACGCCCTCCCCCACCCCCCCCAGCGCATCGTGGTCGATGCGGAACGCGCGCACCGTATCGAAGTGCTCGGGGACCCAGACCATGGTCGTCGAATCAAGGTCGGCGCTGTCGGACACGACCAGGGTGGACTCCGCGGCCACGCGCGCCGTCACGTCACGGCTTGTGAGCAACAGCGGATCGAAGAGCCGGGCGGTGTACGCGTGCCCTGACCGCAGCTCGCCGCCGAAGGCGAGGCGTAACGGCAGCAAGGTCGGCAGCGTAATCGGCCCCTGGAGCGGGATCCGGGTTGTTTGCGAGTCGCCTGCCGCGACGATCGCGACGAGCAACACGGTGTCCCCAATGACGCGGCCATGCGCCGCAAACTGACCGAGGTCACCGTCGAACGTGGTCTCGACCGTTTCCAGCCGCAGCGCGCGCGAGAGCGTGGCGGTGCTGCGCGCGCTGGTGCGGTGCAACGCGCCCATGGCGGGAACGTCGAGCACGAACACGTTCTCGACGCGGAGCGAGCTCGTGAGCGTGTCGATCGTTGTGGACGAGTAGCCGACCTGCTGGCCGCCGACGGAGAGCCGATAGAACAGCGCGCCGGGCGGTACGGCGAGGGCGGCGGCCGCGAGCCGTGCCCCGGTGGGCCGGAACACCTCGCGCTTGACCAGCCAGCCCAGCGACAGCACCCACGCGGCGAGAATCGCGATGACCCAGCGGCGCCGGTTCACGAGACCGCCCGTTGCAGCGCCGCCTCGAACACCTGTTGATCCTCGGGACGCTCGACGATGAACGACACGTCCGCGGGGAACTGCGCGCCGCCGCGGTGCGCGTGCAACACCGTCGCCATGATTTCCGCGGAGTCCTCGAGCGTCAGGTTGCCGGCGCCGGTGCCCAGCGGTGGGGCGCTGAGGTGCACGAACTCCCACTCCTGCGCTTGATGGAGCGTGGACAGCCAGGCGCGCGCGACACTGCCGCGCGTGACCGGCTCGGTCTCGCTCCGAATGATGGCATGGATGACGAATTCGGCGGGGAGGTCGCCCCCGGCGGCCGTCACGACCGCGCCCCCGACCGCGAGCTCGCGGCTCAGGCGGATGCGGTTCTGGAACTCCTCCCCGCCGAGAATTTCCAGACGGCGCAGCGCCGCGGCGGTCGGGTCGAGTCGAGTTGTGGCGGGGCGGACGACTGCATCAGCGGCGAACGACGCGAGATCGTCCACGACTACGCGAATCACCTACCGGTCATTTCGCGGGAGCGGCGGTACATCGCCGTCGCTTCATCGGGCCGATTCAACCGGTCGAGCACTTTGCCGATTCCGTACAGCGCTTTCGGATTCGCCGGCTGCAGCTCGACGGCCCGCTCGTACGCTTCGAGCGCGCCCGCGAGATCGTCGAGG
>DASPXD010000246.1:0-19454 GCA_035637435.1 Gemmatimonadales bacterium | reverse complement strand
AACCCTCCCCAAGATGAACACTCCCGAGCCGTAAGGCTCCTGAAGGGCCCTGGGAGACTACCAGGTTGATAGGCGGCAGGTGTAAGGCGCGCGAGCGCTTCAGCCGAGCCGTACTAATTGCCCGTGAGGCTTGATCTCTCCGCAGTCAACAACTCGGAGTGATTTCTCACCACCACGAATTCACGCACTCGTCTTTTACTTTGCTGGCGACTAGCGCGACAGGGCCACACCCGTTCCCATCCCGAACACGGTCGTTAAGCCTGTCAGCGCCGATGGTACTGCGATCGCGAGGTCGTGGGAGAGTAGGCCGCCGCCAGCGTCTCACACGAAACCCGCTCACGTTCACGTGAGCGGGTTTCTCTTTGCCCGGAAAAAGCCGCACCGGGGGGTCTACGGCTTTCGCACCGGTGCGTAAAATGCGGACCAGAGGTGCGTGCGCCGCTTCGTCAACGCTTGCGCCACCGCTTCGAGCTCGGCCTTCATGCTCGAAAAATCTCGCGGCATCGAGCCGAGCAGCGCCTCGACGTCCTCGGCACTCGTCGGCACGTCGGACACGACGAGCAGCCAGTGGGCGACGGCCGCCCGCGGAGCGAGCGGATCGTCGTCCCCTGTCGCCGAGGGTCGCGCCGTTCGCCCCTGGCGCGCCAGCGCATCGGCGCTGCGCACGACCGGCTCGTATGACGGCGCCGCCGGCACGGGTCCGCTCCAATTCGGCTGCAGTCCCACGATCCCTACGATGTGCCGCCCCGCCGGCAGCGCGTTGCTCGTATCCCCAGGCGTCGGGAAGACCGGTTGAATGCTGCCGTCCTCGTCGACGCGCACCAGGATGACCCGCGCCGCCCGCGACAGCTCGACCAGAATCGCATCGTCCTGAACCGCCACGATGCCCGCGCCGTACGCGTCCTTCGACCCGAGACGCGTGACGGCGAGAGGTGGGGGAGGGGGAGGCTGCGGCGCTTGCGTGTGAGCCGCCGCGAGGGAGAACGCGAGTACGGAGAGCAAGGTCATGACTGGTTCCTCTATAATACCACCTCTTTGGGTGTGGTTCCGCATCGCGTCCTAGTTGCCATCGGGCGCGCGCGTCGACATCCACAGGTCATTGCCACCGGAGCCGCCCGCTCGGGTCGACGTGAAAAGCAGTGTCCGCCCATCGCGGGAGAGATTCGGCTGGGAGTCGACGTCCGGCGTGTTGATTGGCGCGCCAACATGAGTCGGGGTGGACCACGGGTCCAACGCGGTCGAACGAGTGGACCGCCAGATGTCGAGATTCCCGAAGCCTCCGGCGCGCGTCGTTGACATGAACAGTTCGTGCCCATCGCTCCGAATGGCGACTTTTTGGTCCGCAGCGGCTGGATCGTTGAGCTCGTCGACCGCGACGGCGGGTCCAAGCGGAACGCCATCGTTCGACACCACGACCTTGTAGATCTGCGTGCTGCCCGCGACGAGTCGGTTGAAATACACGACGGCATCCGGACCTTCGCGCGTGTAGTACGAGCCATTCTCGGTCGACGCGCTATTGGCGTCCGGCCCGAGGTTCACCGGCTCGCCCCATACGTCTCCGTCTGGCCCACTGCTGATGCGATGCGACACATACGTGTCGGCGCTTCCGAAACCATCCGCTCGCGTGGTAAAGAAAAAGAAGAGCTCGCCATTCTCTGACAGCGACGGCGCCCCCTCTCCCGCCGCGCTGTTGATCGGTGCGCCCAAGTTGTAGGGGGTCTCCCAGGGGCACGTCAGACACGAGCGATGGGAGGCCCAGATGTCGTTGTTACCCAAACCGCCGGGTCGATTGGAGACGAAATAGAGTGTGTGCCCGTCGGGAGACAGCGCGGCATTTGCGTCCAACGAGCTCGAATTCACCACCGGGCCGAGATTGATCGGATCCGACCACTCGCCGTTGTCGAACCGGTCGACTCGGAACGTGAGTGCCAGCGGTTCGGTCTGCGTGCCGCAGGCAAGCAGCAGGACCAATGAGGCAAGCAGGGGTTTCATTGGAAGTCTCCCTTCGCGGCTGCCCGTACACCGTTGCTCCGAGCGGCTGAATGTACCTGCTGACGTGGCCGCCGCCAGGCTGTCGTGCCCTGGCTCACGGGAGGGATTACCTTCCTGCAATGACGCGCTGCGGCACCATCGTCCTCGCCGGCCGGCCCAACGTCGGGAAGTCGACGCTGCTCAACGCGCTCGTCGGCGAACACCTCGCGATCGTCTCCCCCAAACCGCAGTCGACCCGGCTGCCCGTCGTCGGGCTCCTCACCAGGGACGACACGCAGTACATCTTCACCGACTCCCCGGGCCTGCTCGAGCCGGAGTACCGGCTCCATGAAGTGATGCGCGCCGCGGCGTTGCGCGCGATCGAGGACGCCGAAGTCATCGCCTACCTGCAACCGCTCAGCGAGTATCCTGCGCCGCCGCTGGCGCGCGTCGCGGGCCTCGAGCGCACTCCCCGCGCACCCGTCGTCACCGTGTACACCAAGTCGGATTTGGTGCGGCCGTCAGCCCGTCCGGCCGTCCGGCCGACGGAAGTCTTCACGTCCGCCACCACCGGGGAGGGCATCGACGCATTCCTGGCCGAGATCGCCAGTCGCTTGCCGGAGAGCCCGTTCCATTACGACCCCGCTGAGCTTGCCACTCAACCGATGCGGTTCTTCGCGGCGGAGTTCATCCGCGAAGCGGCCTTCGAGCAGCTGCATGAGGAGCTGCCCTACAGCGTCGCGTGTGAGATCGATGAGTTTCGAGAGGGCGCCGAGCCGGTATATATTCGGGCCGTGTTGTACGTCGAGCGCGACAGCCAGAAAGGCATCGTCATCGGCGAGGGCGGCCGGACCATCAAAGCCCTCGGCGCCGCGGCGCGCGCGAAGATCGAAGCGCTGCTCGGCCAACGCGTGTTTCTCGACCTGCATGTGAAGGTGCTGCCCAAGTGGCGCCGGGACGAACCGGCGTTGAAGCGGCTGGGGTACGCCACGTCATGAGTCTCGCCCCCGACCTGCTCGAAATCCTCGTCTGCCCCAAGTGCAAAGGGGCGCTCGAGTACCGGACCAACCCGGAGGCGCTCGCCTGCCATGCCTGCCGGCTGATCTACGCCGTCGAAGATGACATCCCCATCATGCTCATCGATGAGGCGAAGCCTTTTTGACGGAATGACGGAATGTTGGAAGGTTGGAATGGGGTTTCGATCCTCCATTCTGGCTGCGATCGCACTTTCCATCATTCCAACGTTCCAACTTTCCAGCCAGGATCTTCCCCTCAACGACGGCGCGTTATTCCTCGTGTTTCCGGTTGGGGCGCAGGCGGTGGGGATGGGCCAGACGGCGACCGCCGCGGCGGGACGGGGCGAAGCGGCGTTCTGGAATCCCGCCGGCCTCGCCACGATCGGGAGCAACGAATTCACCCTGCACAGCGCCACACTCGTCGCCGGCCCAACGAGTGTGGTGAGCGCCTATTTTCCCTCGCGCGGGATCGGTGTGCTCGGGGGCGCCGTCTACCTGGTGGATTACGGCGACGAGGAGCACACCGATGCGACCGGGACGATCGGTCGCATCTCCGCCCGCAACATCGAATTGCTCGCGTCCTACGCCACCGCCCTCAGCGGCTCCGTCGTGTTCGGCTTGAGCTACAAGCTGGTGCAGTTCCGCGTGGACTGCAGCGGCGACTGCCGCGGCGTCCCGGCGGGGCAGGGCACGACGCATGCGCTCGACCTCGGCGGTCAATTCCGGATCGACGCCGGCGGGCCGCTGCGCGTGGGGGTGGTGGTCCGCAACGTTGGATTTCGGCTGCAGGTCCAGAACCAGGCGCAAGCCGATCCGTTGCCCACCCGGCTCGCCATCGGCGCACTGTATGAGGTCCGATTGCGCCCTCCCACGGGGGGCGCACTCGACCAGGCATTCGACGTCAAACTCGCGGCCGACGTGGACAGCCCTTGGGGACAGGTGGGGCAGTCCGAGACGCGCCTCGGCCTCGACATCGGATATCAGCGCCTCGTGCGCGTGCGCGCGGGGTACGCCTTCGTCCGGGATGGATTGAGCGGGCCGAGTCTGGGCCTGGGCGTCGAGAGCGGTTCACTTGGCGTGGATCTCGCGCGTGTGTTTCTCACGAACTCCGACTTGCAGGCCGCAAGCCCGACGTTCTTCTCGTTCCGGGTCACGTTCTAATGAAGGCCGTGGCGGCGTTCGCCGCGGGACTGTTCGCTGTGGCGGTGGGGGTGGGGTCACCGGCCGTGGCGCAGCAGGCCGATACGATTGTTCCCCCGGCCAGCGTGCTCGTCCAGCCGTTAGCCTCGCTGCTCCTCCCCGGCACGGGCCAACTGCTCGCCCACCAGGATCGTGGGGCCGTGTATCTGGCGGCGGAGGTCTACCTCGTCTCTCGCTACCTGCAGCTCGACCACGAAGCGATGAGTGAGCAGCGGCGGTTTCAGAACCTCGCCTTCGAAGTGGCGCGGCGGCAATTCGGACCCACGCGGCGCGACACCATCTTCGAGTACTACGAGCAGATGGAGCGCTTCGCCGAAAGCGGCAACTACGACGCCGATCCCGGTGCCGCGTTCGTGCCCGAAAGCGACCCGCGCACCTACAACGGCTCCGTCTGGTTGCTCGCGCGGCGCACGTTCTGGGAGGATCCCGCCGTCCCGCCCGATCCGACCTCGCCGCAATACTGGAAGGCGCTGCAGTTCTACCAGGCGCGCGCGGTGGGCCCCAATTTTCAGTGGAGCTGGCGCGATCATTCGCTCGAACACGAGGTGTTCCGCGATTTCATCCAGCGCAGCGACAACGCGTTTCGCCGCGCGCAGAATCAGATCGGGCTGCTGCTGGCCAACCACGTCGTGAGCGCCGTGGACGCGATGATTTCCGCCCGCCTGTCGGCCGCCGCGGGCCGGCCGGCGGAGCTGCACCTGCAGCTCGGCCCGGGCAACGTCCGCCAAATCCGGTTTGCCGTCGCGTTCTAACCCTTCTCCGCGACCATACTCATGAGCTGGATCACAAGTCCCGAAGCCTGGCTCGGGCTCGTCACGTTGACGGTGCTCGAGATCGTGCTCGGCATCGACAACATCATCTTCATCTCCATCCTGGCGGGCAAACTGCCGGTCGCGCAGCAGGCGCGCGCCCGCCGCGCCGGTCTCAGCGGCGCGATGCTCACGCGCATCGCGCTACTCGCCGCGCTCGCGTGGATCATTCGGCTGACGGCGCCGCTGTTTTCCGTGCTCGGCCGCCCGTTCGCCGGTCGAGATCTCATTCTGATCGCGGGCGGACTGTTCCTGCTCGCCAAAAGCACGCGCGAGATCCACGAGGGCCTCGAAGGCGACGCCGGCCGCGCCGGCACCGCCGTGCGCGCGTCGTTCGCGTCGGTCGTCGGTCAGATCATGCTGCTCGACATCGTCTTTTCGCTCGACTCCGTCATCACCGCGGTGGGGATGGCGCGACACCTGGCGGTCATGATCGCCGCGGTCATCCTCGCCGTCGGCGTGATGATGTTCGCCGCGACGCCGATCAGCGAGTTCGTGCACCGTCATCCGACCGTGAGAATGCTGGCGTTGAGTTTCCTGCTGATGATCGGCGTGTCGCTGATCGCCGACGGCCTCGGCCAGCACATCGCCAAGGGCTACATCTATTTCGCGATGGGGTTTTCCGTGTTCGTCGAGCTGCTCAACATCCGCGTGCGGGCGCGCACGCCTCCGGTGCGGTTGCGGGAGCCCTACACGACTTAATTTGACACCGCAGGCGACGAGGCCTAAGTTTAGGCGGTTTCTACCCTTACGAGAGGAGTAAGGTGCGGTCGCGCCAAGCCATTCTCTTCTTCTCGCCGGCTGGACGTTCCGTACCTGACTTCGTGACCGCATGGGTCAACGGGAAGGGGCTACCCGTCACCACCCTCCCGCAGGCCGCGCTGGTGCAGGAGCGCGTGTTACGCTCCTTGCCGACGCTGGTGGTCGTGGACGGGGACAGCGCCGGGGACGAAGGCATCGAGCTGTGCGCCTGCCTCAAGGGCGATGCCTACACCGCGATCGTACCGCTCGCCGTGGTCACCAATCGCCACGCGACCGACGCGGTCCGCCGCTGGTTCGCGGCCGGTGCCGACGAGGTGATCACGCCGCTGTTCGAGCCGGGCGAGCAGGCGGGCCGGCTCGACGCCCTCGTGACGCGGGCATTGCGCGACGTCGCGGTGAATCCGTCGACGCTCCTCCCGGGGACGACGGAGATCGAACGGGAGATCAAGCGGCGCATGGAGCTCGGCGAATTCTTTGCCGTCTGCTACGCCGACCTCGATCACTTCAAGGAGTACAACGATCGCTACAGCTATAACGACGGCGATCGCGTGATCTATCTGCTCTCGCGCATCCTGCACGACGTGGTGCGGGGCATGATCGGCAAGCAGGGGTTCGTGGGACACATCGGCGGCGATGATTTCATTTTCGTGTTGCCGATCGAGAGCATCAGCCCGGTGTGTAGCGAGATATTGGACGTGTTCGATACGCTGGTGCCGTATCAGTACAACGAGCAGGACCGGCGGGCCGGCTATTACTTCGGCAAGGACCGCCGTGGCCAGCTGCATCGCGTGCCGCTGATGACGCTGTCGATCGGTGTCGTGACGAATCAGCACCGGCGCTTCCTGCATCCGGCGCAGGTGAGCGAGCTGGCGACCGAGATGAAGAGTTACGCGAAGACCCAGGCGGGGTCGGTTTTTGTGGTCGATCGCCGCCACGATCGCGGGGACGTAGACAGCGGAGAGACCGAGGCATAAGGCGTGAACGTCACTTGTCCGTCGTGCGAAACGGTGTACCGCGTGGATCCGGCCAAGGTCCCCGCGGGGGGCCTGCGCGCGCGCTGCAGTGTGTGCAGCAACGTGTTCGCGGTCAGCGCCGACGGCGCCGGCGCCCCCGTTGCGCCACCTCCCAAGCCTCCGGCAGCGACGCCCGGTCCCCCCGGCCCCCCTCCGCCCGCTCGGCCGGCGATGGCTCCGCCAACGCCAGCGACTCGGCCGGCGATGCCGGTGGCTCCGCCGGTCGGCCGGCCCGCCGCTCCGGCGCGTCCTGTGTTTGCCGTTCCCGCGGCTCCTCCTCGTCCGACCGCTCCTCCGGCCCCCGCGCCTGCAATGACGACGCCGCGGCCGGTCGCGCCGCCGCCGCCTGCGCCGCGGCCCGCGCCGCCGCCGCCCGCACCCGTTGCGCCTGCTGCGTCTGCTGCGCGTGCTGTGCCTGCTGCGCCTGGTCCAGGCGTGAGCACGCCGGGCAAGCGTCCCACGGGGCCGCTGCGTCCCGTCAATCCATTTATGGTTCAGGATCCGAAACAGAAGGCGCGGCGGCTCGCGCGGGCGCTCATTTCCGACATGCTGGTCTATCATCCGGAGAAGCGGCAGCAGGGCATTCGCGACGGCACACTGCCCCAGCTGTTCAAGGACGAGATCGAGAAGAGCTGGCAGGAGTACGTGGAGCAAGTCGGCGCCGAGATGGCGCAGAGCACGCCGTTCTGGACCGAGGCTCTGAACGAAATTCTCGCGGGGGGGCATAAGCTGTTCTAATGAGCCTTTCAGAACGTTTCGCCGATTTCGATCGCCGGCTCACCGAGCTCAGGAGCTTTCTTTGACGTCGACGGAAAGACCGCGCGCCTCGCGGAGCTTGAGCAGAAAATGGCGGACGGCGCGCTCTGGGCCGACGCCGAGCGCGCCCGCCAGACCGTCGCTGAAGTCAAATCGCTGAAGGGCTGGCTCGAGCCCTACCACGCGCTGCGCAAGCGCGTGGATGAGGGCCGTGAGCTGAACGAGCTGCTCGAAGCCGAATCCCATATCGATCTCTCGCTGCAGCGTTCCCTCGAGACGGAGGCGGAGCAGATCGCCGGACGGCTCGAGGCGCTCGAGATGCAGAACATGCTGCGCGGTCCCGACGACGCGCGCGATGCGCTGCTCACCATTCATCCCGGCGCGGGTGGTACGGAATCCCAGGACTGGGCCGAGATGCTCGTGCGCATGTACACGCGCTGGGCCGAGCGGCACGGGTTTGCGGTCGCGGTGCTCGACATCCTGCCGGGCGAAGAAGCGGGGATCAAGTCGGCCGAGATCGAGATCCGCGGCCGCTACGCGTTCGGGCTGCTGCGGGCGGAGAAGGGCGTGCATCGCCTGGTGCGCATCTCGCCGTTCGACTCGCAGTCGCGGCGGCATACCTCGTTCGCCTCGGTGTTCGTCTATCCGGAAGTCGACGACGAGATCGAAATCGAAATCAAGGACGACGATCTGCGGATCGATGTGTTCCGGGCGTCCGGCAAGGGGGGCCAGCACGTCAACAAGACGTCGTCGGCGGTGCGGATCACGCATCTGCCGACCGGCATCGTCGTCTCCTGCCAGCAGGAGCGCAGCCAGGGGAAGAACAAGGCGACGGCGATGAAGATGTTGAAGGCGCGGCTGTACGAACGGGCGGTCGCCGAGCGCGATGCGAAGAAGGCGGAGGTCGACAAGCAGAAGACCGACATCGCGTGGGGCAACCAGATCCGCTCCTACGTCTTCCAGCCGTACACCATGGTGAACGATCACCGCACCGAGCTGAAGGTCAGTGACGTGCACAAGGTGATGGACGGCGACCTCGATCCATTCATCGAAGCGTTCCTGAAGCGCTTCGGCAACAAGGCCGCCTAGTGCGCGAGAAGCTCACCAAGCTCGTGGAGCGGGGGATCGAACCGTATGCGTACCGGTTCGAGCGCACCGCGACGGCGCAGCAGGCGCGCGCCGCCTACAAGACGGACGACGATCCGGCGCAGTATGCCCTCGCCGGCCGGCTGGTCGCGCTGCGGCCGCACGGCAAGACGACGTTCGCCCACCTCGAAGACCCGAGTGGAAAGATCCAGCTCTACTTCAAGGGCGATGAGCTCGGTCCCGCAACGTATGCGTTGCTGGAGCTGCTCGATCTCGGCGACCACGTCGGCGTCGAGGGTCGCCTGATGAAGACCCGCACCGGCGAAATCACGCTGCGCGTGGCGCGGTTCACGCTGCTGTCCAAGGCGCTGCGGCCACTGCCGCTCGGCAAAGAGGACGCGAGCGGCGTCAAACACGGCGAGCTGTCCGATCCCGAGGTCAGGTCCCGGCAGCGGTATGCCGATCTCGCCGTGCATCCGGAGGTGCGGGAAATCTTCCGGCTGCGCAGCCGGATAGTGCAAGGAATACGGGCCTTCCTCGATGGCCGGGGGTATCTGGAAGTGGAGACGCCGGTGCTGCAGCCGCTGTACGGCGGCGCCGCGGCGGTACCGTTCGAGACGCATTACGCGGCGCTGGACACGACGTTCTATCTCCGCATCGCCGACGAGCTGTACCTCAAGCGCTGTCTCGTCGGCGGGCTCGAGCGGGTGTACGAGATCGGTCACGATTTTCGCAACGAGGGGCTGTCGCGGTTTCACAATCCGGAATTCACGATGGCGGAGTGGTATCAGGCGTACGCGGACTACAACGACATGGCCGCGCTCACCGAGGAGATGCTGGCGGGGCTCGTGGTGCAGCTGTTCGGCACCAGCATGCTCGAGCGCCAAGGCGCGACGCTCTCGTTCGAGCGCCCGTTCGCGCGCAAAGACTATTATGGGCTCGTGCGCGAGCATGCCGGTGTCGATCTCACGAAAGCGAAGGACGCCGAGCTGCGCGCCGTGCTCAAGCAGCACAACTCACCGGACGCGGACAAGCTCAGCGGGCCGAAACTGGTCGACGAGGTCTTCAAAACCTGCGTCGAGCCCAAGCTCGTGCAACCGATGTTCGTCTTCGACTATCCGCTCGCGTTGTCGCCGCTCGCCAAGCCGAAGCGCGGCGACCCGAACAAGGTCGAGCGCTGGGAGTTGTTCGTGCAGCATCGCGAGTTGGCGAACGCGTTCAGCGAGCTGAACGACCCCGATGAGCAGCGGCGCCGCTTCGAGCAGCAGGCCGCCCTGCGCGCCGCGGGCGATGACGAGGCGCAGCAGCTGGACGAGGATTTCCTGCGGGCGCTGGAATACGGCATGCCGCCCGCCGGCGGCGTGGGGATGGGCGTGGACCGCCTGACGATGATCCTCGCCGACCAGACGAACATTCGCGACGTCATTCTGTTCCCGATGCTGCGGCCGGAATGATGCCGATCCTCAGCGTGGTGCTGCAGGTGCTGCTCCTGGGAGCCGCGGCCACGGCGGTCTTCGTGATCGCCACCAATTGGCCGTCGCGCCTCGATCTGCGCGTGGCGATGCGCTATCTGCGCAGCCGCCGCTCATCCCGGCTGCTGTCGCTGATCACGGTCATCGCCGTCGGCGGCGTCACCATCGGTGTCATGGCGCTGGTGATCGTGCTCGGCGTGATGAACGGGATGCAAAACGACCTGCGCGAGAAAATCCTCGTCGTGAATCCGCACTTGCGCATTCTCACCTACGGGGAAGGGCTGCGGCTCGATGATTGGCCCGAGGTGATCACCAAGGTACGACGGACGCCCGGTGTCGTCGCGGCGGCACCGTTCGTCCTGACGCAGGGACTAATCTCCGCCGGGCACGACTACGCCGAGGGCGTGGCGGTGATCGGCGTCGAGTCGGACACCGGGTCGCGCGCGGTGACGAGCCTGCCGCACTACTTCACGAAGGGCGACCTGACGTTCCGGACGACGCAACCGGGCGTGGAAGGCGGCATCGCGATCGGGACCCGGCTCGCGAGCAAGCTGTCGGCGTATCCCGGGGACATCGTGACGATGGTCGCGCCGGCCGGCTCGCAGTTCAACCGCAGCCTCGGCGCGTTCGTCCCGAAATATCGGCGCTACGAAGTGACCGGCCTGTTCGAAACGGGGATGTACGACTACGACAACAGCTATGTCGTGATGCGGCGCCAGGCGGCGCAGGACTTCGCCGGGCTGGGCGGGGCGGTGACCGGGCTCGAGGTGCGCCTCGCCCATCCGGAACGCGCCAGCGAATACGGCCAGCAGCTGGAGAGCATGCTCGGCTATCCCTATCGCGCGCTCGACTGGCAATTGCAAAACCGCTCGCTGTTCTCCGCCTTGAAGCTCGAGAAGCTCGCGATGGGGCTGGTCGTGTTCCTCATCTGCGTCGTCGCGGCGTTCAACGTCGTGGGGACGCTGACGATGGTGGTGCGCGACAAGACCCGCGAGATCGGCATCCTGCTCGCCATGGGCATGCAGCGGGGCCGCATCCGGCGCATCTTCCTTATTCAGGGCGTCTTCATCGGCCTCGTGGGCACCGCGCTGGGAGCGGTGCTGGGGCTGATCGTCGGCGCGAGCGTGAACCGCGGGCACCTGATCCCGATCGACCCCTCGATCTATTTCATCGACCATCTCCCGGTCCTGAACAACCCCCTCGACGCGCTGGCGGTCGTTGCCGCGAGCCTGGTGATCGCGACGCTGGCGCCGCTGTACCCCAGCACCCAGGCCGCCCGGCTCGATCCGGTGAGCGCCATCCGCTACGAATGAACGCGCTCGTCGTAGCCAAGGCGATTCGCCGGGTCTTCGCGGGCGGCGATGGGCAGCTGCTCGAGATCCTGCGCGGCGTCGATGTCGAGGTCCGGCGCGGCGAGTTCGTCGCCATCGTGGGCGCTTCCGGCGCGGGCAAGAGCACGCTGCTGCATTTGCTCGGCGCGCTGGACAGCCCCACGACCGGGGACATCTGGCTCGACGGCTCGCGCTATGCCGATCTCGACGCCCGCGGCGCGGCGGAGCTCCGGAACCGCAAGCTCGGATTTGTGTTCCAGTTTCATCACTTGCTGCGCGAGTTCTCGGCGTTGGAAAACGTCATGATGCCGCTGCTGATCGGCGGCTCGTCGCCGCGCACAGCGCGTTCGCGCGCCGAAGAGGTGCTGTCCGAGGTCGGTCTGGCGGGACGGATGAGCCATCGCCCCGCCGAGCTGTCCGGCGGCGAGCAGCAACGCTGCGCGGTCGCGCGCGCGCTGGTGCACGATCCGAGCGTGGTCCTCGCCGATGAGCCGTCCGGCAACCTGGATCACGCCAATGCCGAGCGGTTACACGAGATCTTCTTCCGCCTGGCGCGGGAATACGAGACGGCGGTCGTCGTCGTCACGCACAACCGCCAGCTCGCCGGCCGGGCGGACCGGGTGCTCTTACTGGAGGACGGCCGGCTCACCACCGTGAGCTCGGTCGATGCGATCCCCTGATGCTCTGCGATAACTGCAAGGAGCGCGACGCGATTATCAACCTGACGCAGGTGGAGCATGACTCCAAAGTGACCCTGCATCTGTGCGAACAGTGCGCGCAGCAGAAGGGCGTGGAAACCGGCGGCGCCGTCCTCAAGACCCCGCTCGGCGGCTTCTTGACCGCGCTCGGGAAGGGTGGCGGGGGGGCGGGGGCGGGGGGGGCCCTCGTTCCGGCCGCGGCCGACGGCGTGCGCTGCCCGGCGTGCGGCAGCACGCTGCGCGACTTTCGTGACTCCGGCCGGCTCGGCTGCGATCAATGCTATGTGTCGTTCGACGCGCATCTGCGCGATTTGCTGCGGCGCCTGCACGGCTCCAGCCAGCACGTGGGCGAGCGCTACGTGGCGCCGGGCGAAACGGAAGGCGGGAGCGACGCATCGGACCCCCGCAGCCGGCTGCTGGAGTTGAAAGCGCAGCTGCGCCGGGCCGTCGAAGGCGAGAACTTCGAGCTGGCGGCCGAGCTGCGGGACCGCATTCGGGTGCTCGAGTAATGGATCTCTCGCTCCTGCCCGATGGCGGCATGCGCTGGCTGGACGCATCGGGCCCCAAGTCGACCGTCGTGCTGTCCACGCGAATCCGGCTGGCGCGCAACGTCCGTGGGATTCCCTTCAGCCAGCGGGCGAAGGACGGCGACCGCACGGCGGTGTTGGAGCGGGTCAGCGAGGCGGCGGCGTCCTCCGATCATCTGGCGTCGGCCGTGGCATTCCATCTCGATCAAATGGAGCGCCCCGAACGGCAATTGCTCCATGAGCGCCATTTAGTCAGTAAGGAATTGGCAGGGTTGGAGCGCGAATCGCGGCCCCGCCCGGGCGCGGCGCTGCTGGTGCAAGACCAGGTCGGCGTGATGGTGAATGAAGAGGACCACTTACGGTTGCACGGCATGTGGTCCGGATTCGATTTGGAAGACGCGTATGCGGCGGTGGAAGCCGTAGACGTTGAACTCGGCCGGCTCGTTCCTTTCGCCTTTCATCCGGAATTTGGCTATCTTACGTCCTGTCCGACGAATGCGGGAACGGGGCTCCGGGCCAGCGTCCTTATCCATTTGCCGGGCCTTGTTTTGACCAAGGAAATCAACAAAGTTCTGCAAGGCCTCACGCAGGTTGGATTGACCTTTCGGGGCTTGTACGGGGAAGGCAGCGAAGTCGTCGGAAATTTCTTCCAGTTGTCCAACCAAACAACCTTGGGGAAGACAGAAGACGAGCTGATCGACCACCTCGGGAAGATCGTGCGCCAGGTGGTGGAATACGAAGAACAGGCACGGGACGTCCTGTTGCGGACGGCGCCGGATGAGGTGGAAGACAAGACATGGCGCGCCTACGGTCTGCTGAAGCACGCGCGCCAGCTGTCGTTTGAAGAGACGATGAATCTGTTGAGCGGTGTGCGGTTGGGCGTTGGGCTGAATCTGCTCCCCGGACCGGGGGTATATACGCTCAACAAACTGCTGATCTACACCCAGCCCGCGCACCTGGCAGCGATGGATGGCCGGTCTACCGGCGACCGCGAACTGCCGACGGTGCGCGCTGCGTTTGTCCGGCGCCTGCTCGAAGCGGAACCCAGCTGAAGGGCGAAAGGGTGAGCTCGGAATCGCGATGAACGGCTACAATTTCACGGATCGAGTCCGGAAAGTTCTGCAGATGGCGCGCGAAGAAGCGGCGCGTCTGCATCACGAGTACGTCGGCACCGAGCACATTCTGCTCGGCTTGATCCGCGAGGGCGAGGGCGTCGCCGCGGCGGTCTTGACCAATCTCAACGTCGATCTCGAAGAGATTCAGCAGAAAATCGAAGAGACGGTCAAGAAGGGGAAAGCGGCGGCGGCCGCCGGACCCGATCTGCCGTATACCTCGCGCGCCAAGAAGGTGCTGGAGCTCGCGATGAGCGAGGCGCGGGAGTTGAATCACTCCTACGTCGGTACCGAGCACCTGCTGCTCGGCCTGCTGCGCGAAGAGAAGGGCATCGCCGCGCAGGTGCTGACCGACGCCGGCGTGAACCTCGAACAGGCGCGCGCCGAGACGCTGCGGCTGCTCGGCAGCGAGATGCCCGCCACGCCCGCCGGCGGCGGTACCGGCGCCCAGCCGACGCCACCCAAGAGCGAAAAGAAATCCAAGACGCCGGCACTCGATCATTTCTGCCGCGATCTCACGCAGCTCGCCGCCGAAGGCTCGCTCGATCCCACGATCGGCCGCCAGAAGGAGATCGAGCGCGTGATGGAGATCCTGTCGCGGCGCAAGAAGAACAATCCGGTGCTGATCGGCGAGCCGGGCGTCGGCAAGACGGCGATCGTCGAGGGCCTGGCGCAGCTGATCGCGGGCGGGCAGTGCCCCGACGCGCTCAAGGATCACCGCGTGCTGTCGCTCGACATGGCCGCCGTCATCGCCGGTACCAAGTACCGCGGCCAGTTCGAAGAGCGCCTCAAGGCCGTGATCAACGAGATCGCGCAGAACAAGAACATCATCCTCTTCATCGACGAGCTGCACACGCTCGTCGGTGCCGGCGCGGCCGAGGGCGCGGTAGACGCGTCCAACATGCTGAAGCCGGCGTTGGCGCGCGGCGAGCTGCAGTGCGTCGGCGCGTCGACGTTGAACGAGTACCGCAAGTACATCGAGAAGGATGGGGCGCTGGAGCGCCGCTTCCAGACCGTGATCGTCGATCCGCCGACCGTCGAGGAGACGATCGAGATCCTCAAAGGGCTGCGCAAGCGCTACGAGGACCATCACCGCGTCGTGATCCCCGACGAGACGCTGGTCGAGGCGGCCAAGCTGTCGGAGCGCTACATCACGGACCGCTTCCTGCCCGACAAGGCGATCGACGTGATCGACGAGGCAGGCGCCCGGGCCCGGCTGGCCGCGCAGGTGCCGCCGCCGGAGGTCGCCGAGCTGAAGGACAAGCTCGAGGGCATCAACGGCGACAAGGAAGCCGCGGTGCGCGATCAGAACTTCGAGAAAGCGGCCTCGCTGCGTGACTCCGAGCGCGAGCTGCAGGCGGAGATCCGGCGCAAGCAGGAGGAGTGGGAGCGCGAGCGGCAGACCCGCCGGCCGACGATCAGCGAAGAAGGCGTGGCGTTCATCGTGTCGCGCTGGACCGGGATTCCGGTCACGCGTCTCCAGGAGGCGGAGACCGCGCGTCTGCTGCGCATGGAAGATGAGCTGCACGAGAGCGTGGTGGGTCAGAACGAAGCCATTCAGGTGATCTCGCGGGCCATCCGGCGCAGCCGGGCCGGCCTCAAGGATCCCAAGCGGCCCATCGGCTCCTTCATCTTCAGCGGCCCGACGGGCGTCGGCAAAACCGAATTGGCGCGCGCGCTGGCCCGTTTCCTGTTCGCGGACGCCCAGGCGCTGATTCGCGTCGATATGTCGGAATACATGGAGAAATTCTCCGTGAGCCGGCTGATCGGCGCGCCGCCCGGATACGTGGGCTACGAGGATTCCGGTACGCTCACCAAGGCGGTGCGGCGCAAGCCGTACTCGGTGGTGTTGCTGGACGAAATCGAGAAGGCGCACCCCGACGTGTTCAACATCCTGCTGCAGGTGCTCGACGAGGGTCACCTGACGGATAACTACGGCCGGCTGATCGACTTCAAGAACACCGTCGTGATCATGACCTCGAACGTCGGCGCGCGCGACGTCGTGAAGGGCAAGACGCTTGGCTTCGGCCAGCCCGACGCGAAGAACGAGTTCGAGCGCATGTCCGAGAAGGTCAAGGAAGAGGTCAACAAGGTCTTCAATCCCGAGTTCCTGAACCGCCTGGACGACGTGATCGTGTTCCACGCGCTGAACCGCGAGCACATCGCGCTGATCGTGGCCATTCTGGCGCGCGACGTCCAGAAACGCCTGGGCGAGGAAGAGCTGACGCTGCGGTTGACGCAGGCGGCGACCGACTTCCTCGTCGATCACGGTTACGACGAGCACTACGGCGCGCGGCCGCTCAAGCGCGCGATCCAGAAGTACGTCGAGGATCCGTTGTCGGAGAAGATCCTCGTCGGCGATTTCGCGAAAGGCGACGAAATCGAGGTGGACGTCGCGACCGACAAAGAGCGTCTGGCGTTCAAGGCACTCTCCGGCTCGAAGGCGTGATTCGCCGGCTTTCTCTTTCCTTCTTATTGAGTCTCGCCGTCCTCGCCCCGGGCCTGTGCATGGCCCAGGGCGGGGGCGCGGGGGCGGGGGGCGCGGGTCCCGGGCCCACGGTGCCGGTGCCCGATTCGATCGCGGTGGTGGGGCAGCGCCGCAATAGCGCGACCGCCGTCATCCAGCTCAGCGGCCTCGTGCCGGGCCGCGCCATCAACTATCGCGACGTGCAGCGCGCCATCCAGGCGCTCTACCAGAGCGGGCAGTTCGACGACGTCGCGCTGACGCAGGCGCAGAGCCCCGCGGGGAAGAGCGTCCTCGTCATTCACGTCAAGGAGCGGCCCCAGCTCGTGAAGTGGGCGATCCGCGGCGTGCAGCGGCTGTCCGAACGCAGCGTGCGCGACAAGGTGCAGCTCGCCGAAAACCGGCCGCTCGATCTCGCCGCCGTCACGCGCGCCACCGCCCGCATCGATTCCCTGTACCACGCGCAAGGCTATTATCTCGCGCACACCAAGCCGCTGTTCGTCTATCAGCAGGACTCGGCGACGGTGCGCGTCATCTTCGACATCGACGAGGGGCGGCGCGTGGCGGTCGCCCGCATCGACGTCCAGGGCAACACCCACTTTACCGACCAGCAGATCGTCGCGCAGATGAAGACCCGGCCCGAAGGCTTCTGGTGGTTCCGGTCGGGGGAGTACAACGACGACAAGCTGGCGGAAGACCTGCGGCAAACGCTGCCGGCGTTTTACGGCAAGCAGGGGTACGTCGACTTTCAGGTGCTCGACGACACCCTCATCGTGCACGAAGAGTCGGGCAAGGCGACGCTCGTGATCCGCGTCAGCGAGGGCGAGCCGTACCGCATCGGGACGTTCGAGATCGTCGGCAACCGGCGCTTCTCGACCGACGAGCTGCAGGCCTTCTACCCGTTCACCTTGGAGCAACGCACCGGCCTGTTGGGACTGGGCGGGAAGCGGCACATCTCGTACTTCGACGACCAGCTGTGGCAGGACGCGACGCGCAAGCTGCAAACGCTCTATTACAACAACGGCTACATCTACGTGGGCGTCCGCCCGGACGTCATCCGCCGCACCGCGCCCGACGGCAAGCCGGTCGTCGACCTGCGCTGGGTGATCACCGAAGGGCAGCCGGCGATCGTGGACCACGTCGAGATTCGCGGCAACGACGTCACCCACGAGCGCGTGATCCGCGAAGCGATCGTGATGGTGCCCGGCGACGTGTTCCGCCAGGATGCGTTGATCGCATCCTACCAGCGCGTCTCGAACCTCGGCTTCTTCAATCAGCCGCTGCCGTTCCCGGATACGAAGCCCGCGAACGAGCAAGGCGACATCGACGTCGTGTTCCACGTCTCCGAAAAGCGCACCGGCAACATCAACTTCGGCGCGTCGGTGGGGCAGGGGACCGGCGTGGGCGGCTTCCTCGGCCTCGACGAGCCCAATCTGTTCGGCCAGGGGAAGCGCGGCAAGTTCCAGTGGCAGTTCGGCAAAAACATCAACGACTTCGACGTGTCGTTCACCGATCCCGCCGTGCGCGAGTCGCGCATCTCCGCCACCGTCGGCGTGCACAACACGCGCGTGCGGTACGTCGTGGGCAATTTCGGCCGGCTGCGCCGCCGCGGCGCAAGCCTGCAGCTCGGCTTCCCCGTGTTCGGCGACAATTATACGCGGCTGTACGTGTCGTACGGCGTCGACCAGCAGAGCTTCACCGGCACGGACGTGACGGCGCCCGCCTTCCGCTGCAATAACTGCGTGCGCTCGACGGTGGGCGCGTCGCTGCTGCGCGACACGCGCATCGACCTGCCGTTCCCGACCGCCGGCACGATGGTGCAGGCCGGGCTGTCGCAGAGCGGCGGGTTGTTGGGTGGCTCGGGCAACTTCCAGCGCGTCGACATCGAGGGGCACTTCTACGCGCCGATCGGCACGCTCGGGAGCGCGCCGACGTCCAACGTGAAGTTCGTGCTCGGCCTCTCGACGCGGTCAGGATTCGTGTTCGGCAGCTCGCCGTTCTTCGAACAGCTGTTCACCCTCGGCGGCACGCAGTTCTTCATCCCGCTGCGCGGCTATGACGAAGGGTCGATCACGCCCTTCGGCTACGATCCCAACGCCGGCTCGCAAATCAATCCCAACGCGTTCGGCAAGGCGTTCTTCTCGATGACCGGCGAGCTGGGCATGCGCGTGTCCCAGATGCTGTATCTGTCGGCGTTCTTCGATGCCGGGAACGTGTGGGCGCGCCCCGCGCTGTACGACCCGACGCGGCTGTTCCGGGGCGCCGGCCTCGGCGCGGCCATCATCTCCCCGCTGGGACCGCTCGGCATCGATTACGCCTACGGCTTCGACCGGGTTGACTCCCTCGGCCGGCCGGCGCCAGGTTGGAAGCTGCACTTCAAGCTCGGCAATTTCTTCTAAGCCACACCCACAGTCCTACCCGGGAGTTCCTGGTTTATGCAGCGTCTCGTGCTCGTTTCGCTCGCCGCCGTCGCCGCGCTCGCGGTGTCGCCTCGTGCCGCGGCCGCCCAAACCGGGTCGCCCGCGCCGGGGCCGTTGAAGATCGCCTACATCAACTCCCGGGAAATCCTGCAGCGCACGCCCGGCTACGCCGTCGCCGAATCCACGTATCTCAAGGAAGTGGATGCCTACCGGACCGAGATCCAGAAGCTGCAGCAGTCGCTCGACTCGGCGGTGACGGCGTTCGACCAGCAGTCGATCGCCTTGTCGCCGGCCGCCCGGCAGACGAAACAGCGCGACCTCCAGGCGATGCAGCAGCGCATGGAGACGCGCACCAACGAGCTGCAGGATCGCGCCCGCCAGCGGGAGCAGGAGCTACTGGCGCCGATTCAGGCCCGCGTGAATTCGATCATCCAGGGCCTGCGCGCCGAGCTGAACTACGCGTTGATTCTCGACGCGGATGCCGCGGGAGGATTGATTGCTGCGGCTGACCCAGCGCTCAACATCACGGCCCGCGTGCTGCAGCGCCTCTCGCAGGCCCAGTAAGCGGCGGCCCGGGCTGCCCCCCCGATGAATTCGGCGGGAACGCGGCCGCTGTCCGCGAGTGAAATCGCGGCGCTCACCGGCGGGCGGCTGGTGGGACCGGGCAGCGTCACCGTCGCCGGGATCGCGCCGCTGGAGCGCGCGGGTCCCGGCGATCTGTCTTTTCTTGCCGCGTCCCGCTACGTCCCCTACTTTCAGCGCACCAGCGCGTCGGTGGTTCTGGTGGCGCCCGCGCTCGAGTCGTCGGCGGTGGGGG
>DASPXD010000245.1:0-4160 GCA_035637435.1 Gemmatimonadales bacterium | reverse complement strand
CAGCAGCTGCTCGGCGCCTGAGCCCTCAGCCGGTCACTGGTTCTCGTACAGCTTGGACGTGTCGGCTCGAGCGAGCTCAACGAGAAAATCCGCGACTTTTGCGGTCACCGCCTCGACGTAGCGCTTGCCCTTTTCCGGCGTGGCGGCCGCGGGATTTCCGGAGCCGGTGTCGTCGGTGACCTGTCTCCATTGGCGGGGGGCCCATGCCCAGCCCTCACGGAACGCCGAGATCTTGAATTTCCGAGTGGCCCCCGAGCCGGCCTCGGACAGCGGAAGCACCAGATCGGGTGCGATGTGCTGCATAACGCTCGTCTCGAGCTCAGCGGCATGGTCGCCAAGGTCGGTAAAGAAGCCTTTCGGATCGACGACCTTGAACCAGTTAACCGCGCAGAGGAACACCGACACCTGGGGTTGGAGCTCGCGGATCATTTGGCGGAAATCATTGGCGCCGTGCCCATTGAAGATCACGAGCTTGGGAATCCCCTGCCCCGCCAGTGACATCGCGACGTCGTGCAGCACCAGCAACTGCGTACTGGGGTTCATGTTCACGCACAGCGGGATGTCGAGCTGGCCTGTGTTCACGCCGAACGGCACGACCGGCAGCACGACCACCTTTGCGCCGCTGGTCCACGCACGCTCGGCCGCGCGGGCGGCGAGCTCTTCGGCCTGAATGTTGTCGGTGGCGTACGGGAGATGGAGGTTGTGCGCTTCGGTCGCCCCCCACGGCAGGACGGCCACATCGTAGCGCGTGGCGCGGACCGTCTTCCAGGTCAGCTCGCTCAGGATGTACGGACGGTTGGGCATGGCACCGATAGTAGCACGGGCCTTGGATGCCGCAACAACGCCCCTTGATGCAGCAAAAACGCCCTAAACGCCTTCAGGTTGAAACGTCACATTCCCCCTCATGCGCCTACCCGCACATCTCATCGGGCTCGTGTTGTTACTCGGCGCACACCCGGCGGCCGGCCAATGTCCTGACCCGTTTTACCGCTGGACCGAGAAGACCCGGGAGTCGCTCGCCTCGCTTACGCCGGTGAAGCAATCGATCCGCACGATCATCGCCAGCTGGGACACGCTCGACTTCGGCAAACAGCTCGAGTACAAATGCGCGGCCCGCAAAGGACGCGAGCTGCACGTGTACTCCGTCCTCGGCTGGGTCAGACGCGTCAAGACCCGTGAAGACGACGGCGATTGGCACATCGAGCTCACGGCACGTGAGCACGGCCCTGTCGATTCCTGCATGATCGCGGAAATTCCACCGGCGGAGCTGGCGGCCAATTACGATCAGGCCCGCACGGACTTGAAGAATCGGGTCGCGTGGGATTCGAACGGTGACGTCGCGCAGCCGGTGCGGCTGCGGTTCATCGGAGCGGCGTTCTTCGATGGCGAGCACCGCGGCGGCGCGACACGCCGGAACGAAACCGATACCAACCACGGCCGCTGCAATTCATCCGCGCGTGCGCTGTGGGAGCTACATCCGGTCTACTGGGTCAAACAGCCCTGAAATTCATGGGCTCCATGGTAGTACGCTGTGCGCTCGGCTGCTCGCGGCCGCAAGCTCCAATCCCCGCATCACGTCGAGCGACCATTCCGGTGTGATGGCCAGCTGCGCCGTTCCCAGCATCGCGTCTCGAACGTTTTCATAATACCGCACAAAACTCGACCGCAGCGTGGGCACGGTGCGCGTGGCGTCAGGCGTGATGAGTGTGCCGTACAGCTCCGAGGGCTCCGAGTCCCAGTCGGGCTCGTCGGGCGTGCGGCCCTCCTTCAGGGCCGCCTCCTGTGGATCCATCCCGTACTTGATGAACGAGCCGTTCGTTCCGTGGACCAGCCAGGTCGGGCCGACTGGGGGCCTCAGCATGGACGCCCGCAAAACGGCGCGCCGATGGCGGTAGTACACGGTGACGTCGAACGCATCATCGACGACGGCCCCATCGCGCTCCATCCGAATGTCGGCGCCGATGGCCTCCGGCACGCCGAACAAGAGCAGTGCCTGATCGAACAGGTGCGGCCCGATGTCGAACCAGACCCCTGAGCCCGGCAGGGCGTGCTCTCGCCACGCATTCGGTTTGAGCTCGGGGCGAAGCCGGTCGAAATGGGATTCGAAGATGACGATGCGGCCGAGCGCGCCATCGCCGACCACCTGTTGGACCGTGGCGAAATCACCAGTGTAGCGGCGATCCTGGTACACCGTGACGATGCGCCGCTGTTGTTTGGCGAGCCGGACCAGGTCCTCCGCTTCCGCGAGCGTCGTCGTGAAAGGCTTGTCGACGACGACGTGACGGCCGGCGAGCAGACACTGCTTCGCGATCGGGTGATGGGACGTGTTCGGCGTGGCGACGACGACGAGATCGATCCTGCGTGTCAGTAACTCGTCAACGCTCCGGACGAATTCAACATCCGTATAGCGCTCGGCGGGGGGCCCATGCCGCTGCACTATGGTGGTGAGGCGCAGGCCATCGACCGCACGGATGACCGGCACGTGGAAGACCTTTCCTGCGAAGCCGAATCCAACGAGGCCGACGTTGAGCACGCGACAGATTGTACAGCGAAAACCCGGCGCCCGTCAGCGACTCAACCAGAAGTTGACCTTCACCAGGAACACGTTCGTCGGTCGATCACGAAACAGATCAGTGGCCAGATCGCGCTGCATGTCGAAGCTGCCGTCGTAGGAGACGTACCCGGAGCGGCTTTGGGTCCATACGAGAAACATGGTAGATCCGGATCGATACTCCCAGCGCAGCACCGCCTTGACCTTGAGCGAACGCGTTCTGAAGTCGGGGCGGTACACGGCGAACTCGGCGGCCGGGCCCGCACCGTCGGGATCGACGCCGAGGCAGCGATTCGGACCGGCGCTGCCGCATACCGTGGTGTCTCCCGGCGTGATGGTCGAGCCGTTATCGCGGCCGTATTGATCGAACGAGTAAGTCCGCCGCGCCCGCAACTCCTTATAGCGGTCATACGCACCCGAGAACGTGAACGGCTGCGCGTACAGCTCGAAACTGAGCACGGGCGAGAAGGTGGCGTTTGCGCGGAGCGTCACGTACGCGCTGCGCTGGCGGAGCTCGGCGAAGACGTACCGGCGACCCAGCACGGCCGCAGCCGTGCTGTCGGTCACCCGGGTCACATACTGCGCCGAGCTGCGTCCGGTCAGGTAGCCCGGTCCCAGGCTCAGGAAGAGAGCGGCACTGGGTCGCAGCGTGAGCTGAGGCAGCACATTCACCAACCAGCCACCCGCATCGTCGCCGGAGTACGACAGGAACGCGTATCCGTTCGCGTGCTTGCGTGTGTCGGTAGTCAGCACGCCACTGCCGTACCAGGCCCGCGGCGTTGCGGCGAGCGGTCCGCCGCGGGTCAGTCGGTCGTCGAGCACCGGCATCTCGTACTTCGCGGTCCAGTTCAGCGTCCAGAAGTTGCGCAGCTGGGCAAATCCGAAGCCACCCAGGTCGCGCTGGATCGCGTCGCCATCGTAATTCCAGCTCGGACCGAACGTGACGTAAGCATACCCCTGGCGGAACCATCGGCCCGGCTTGGTCCAGCGCCGACCGAGTGCGGCGGCGGCGGAGATCAAGTCCACGCGCTTCTGGAAGCCGAGGTCGTTCACTTCGAACCCCGGCGTCGTCGTGCTTGCGGCAAATTCCCAGCGCCAGGTTCCGGCCACCTTGTTGAGAGACAGGTCGGCGGTGACCCCGGTGAGCGACGTCCGCGTCGGATCGTAGCGGAATGCTTGCGCGTCGGGGCGTGTGTAGTAGCGGTTCGAGGAGCGCTGCGCGCGCTGGATCGCCAGCGTGTCGCCAGCGAGATATGACCTCCCCACACTCGCGGCGAGCGTGTACGTGTTCCGGCCCCAGCGGTGGAAGAAATCCATGCCGCCGGCGTACGCGGTTGTGGGGAGCTCGTCGAAGACCGGCGCGTCGAGGCGGCGGTTCGCGGCCGTGCCGAGCGCGCCGATCGTGGTATTCCCGTCGGCGGAGGTGTGTTTCATGCGGCCCACGACGTAGTTCGTCAGCGGCTCGACGGGGTCGCTGTAGCGGGCACCGCTCGCGGCGTCGAAGACGGTCGCGCGCTCCCGTTCGGTGAGCGCCTCGAGCAGCCCCATGGACCAGCCGGTGGCAGTCCGCCCGCTCAGCTTTGCGGCGCCGAGAATCGTCGTACCCGCC
>DASPXD010000244.1:0-1913 GCA_035637435.1 Gemmatimonadales bacterium | reverse complement strand
GGTGGGCATCTGCGCCAGGAGCTGACCCACGTCCTGCTGCACCCCGCCGAGCTGGGTGACCGCGAGGTATTCGTCTTTGAAGCGATTCCCTTCGATCTGCTCCTCGAGCCCGCGCCGGAACAGGTCGTAGTTGAGTCGATCCGTGGGGGACAGGCGATCACGGCGGATCGCCTTGACGACGGCGAGCGGCTCCTCCAGCTCTCGCTTGCGCCGCTCGATCGCCTGGAGCGAGTTGTCGGTCCAGCGCGCATTCTGACCCCGGTAGCCCACGTAGGTAGCGTATTCGGGGTACTCGGTCATCAAGTACTCCCAGTTCACCCGGAACAGCTCGCCCAACCGCGCACTGTCGCTCACGTGCCGCGGATTGGCGACCAGCTCGGCGTAGCGGTCGTGGTACGAGCGGCGGGACGCGGGCTGCTGGGCGGACGCGACCGCCGCGGCGAATAACAGACACGCAACGGGCAGGAAACCGAGTCGGGTCATGGTAGGACGCTCCGAAGCAGATCCTTCGCGCCTTCGGCGCTCAGGATGACAGGCTCGCTCGCTCCGCGAGGAAAAAGAAAAGAGAAACCACCATCTCTTCCTTTCATATTCTCAAGGCGCTCCGGGGCTTGTCATCCTGAGCGAACGCGCGGCACGCGCGCGAAGCGAAGGATCTGTTTGTGCTACTGCGCCGTCTCCGGACCGGGCTTCCGCAGCTCGGCCGCCTTGGGCACGATCCTCGACAGACTGGCCGCACGCAGCGCCCCGTTCACCGCCTGCAGGTCGCCACCCAGCGCCGCGCGCAACGCCAGCAGCTGACGTTGCAGCTCGGCGGCGAACATGCGGTACACGTCGTAGGCTTGCGCGGGCGGTCGGGCATCGACGCCCGCCACCATCCCGCTCAGCCCGCTGATCCGTTCCACCAGCATCGGGGGAAAGTTCAACGGGTCCTGGAACGACCGGTTGCGCACCTGATACAGCTCGCCCTCGATCGCGGCCAGCCGCCCGGCTAGGGCCCGGGCGCTCGGCGCCACACGCGTGGTGTCGGACGCCCCACGCAGCCGGTCTTCGAGCTGAGCCTGCACGTTGCGGATCGTGATCACCGCAGTGGTGGCGGCGTTGACCGTGTCGCGCACCCGCTTCAGGAACGTGAACTGCTCGCGCAGCTCCGCCGGCGTGACCTTGGAGCGGGGATCGACCTTGAGCGCGAACCGCTGCGTGTAGGTCCGGCCACCCACGCGCAGCCGCGCCTGATACACACCCGGCAGCGCGACAGGACCGTCGGTCCCCACGCCGACCATTCCCCAGAACGCGACGGCGTCAGGGTACTTCAGGTTCCAGACGAACATGTTCAGGCCCTGCTTGTTCGCCACCCGGGGCAGCGCCGGGGGCCGCTGCGGCCACGGCTTGTCCCTGTCCTTCAGAGTGTCCGAGACGATGCTGTCGATCTTCACGCTGTCCGTCACGCCCGCCTGCTTGAGACTGTCGGTCCGCGCGCGCTTCACACTGTCGGTGCGCACACTGTCCGCCGCGGTAAGCGAGTCCGGCCGGCTCGAAAAGCTGCGGACGACACGACCACCGGCGTCGAGGATGTCGAGCGTGACGCGCTGATCCTTGTCCTTGAGCCAGTAATAGATCATCGCCCCGTTGGGTGGGTTTTTCCCGATCGGATGCGCCTCGTTCTGCGGGAACGTGAAGCCACCCGACCAGTCGACCCGGTAGGCGTCGCGCGGCTTGAAGAGATGCGCGGCTTCGCGCGGTGTGGCCCGCACCAGCTCGCGCAAGGGCGAGATGTCGTCCAGGATCCAGAACGAGCGCCCGTGCGTCGCCGCCACGAGGTCGCCCTCTTTTATCACGAGGTCGTGCACCGGAACCATCGGCAAGTTGCGGCGCAGCGACTCCCAGTGGGCGCCGTCATCGAACGACACCCA
>DASPXD010000243.1:0-3360 GCA_035637435.1 Gemmatimonadales bacterium | reverse complement strand
AACGCAGCATTGTGGAAGCGCGGCGAGGTCGCACATGTAAATTGAGGTCGTGCAATCACGCGCCGCGGTTGCCTCCATTCTGCTCTGCGTTGGTGCCGCGGCGATCGCACCGGCGCAGACGCCCAGCTTCATCTTCGTGCGTGGCGCGGCGAACAGCGCGAGCTCCATGTACGCCGCCTACAGCCTGGGTCCTGCGGCGCTCGTCTTCGGCGCCGTCATCAACGTGCACAACGGCTATCGCGAGGTGATCGGCGGCGCCGTCATGCGCGTCGCCAGAGGCGAGAACTCGGCGCTCCTGGCTTTGACCGCGGCCGACGCGAGCGATAGCCGCTACCTGCAGTTCTACGTCGTCCCCTCGCTCGCCGTGCACAAACTGTCGCTCGGCGGCACCCTCGAGACCTACATCCCGCTCGAAGACAAGGGAACGTGGGATCTGGACGTCAATCCGGTCACGGCGCTGTTCCCAGTCACGGCGAAGCTGCGCGTGGGGCCGAGCTACAAGACCTCGTTCGCGCCGGGCGTCATCCCTCGCCATCGAGGCGGCGCGGCGCTCAAGGTGCTGATCCCGCGCGGCGCGATGACCCTCGAGTGGCTGGCCGGGCTGCGCCGCGCGGGAGGGGACGTGCGCGTAGTGCTGGAGGCTTCGTTCTAACCCGCTACGGCGTCTGCGCCGGCGGGCTGCGCGGCGGCAGCACCGCCTGCCCGAGCGTATTCGCGTCGGTCCCGAACCAGATCGACTTCGTCGCCGCATCGAAGTACATGTGCCGCACGACGCCGCCGCCGCTCGGTACCGGCGTCTCTTCGCTGAACCGCAGCGTCCTGGAATCGAATGACACGAAGCGGTTGGGCCGCGACGTCTCGACTACCCAGACGCGGTCTTCATCGTCGCGCACCATGGCGTACGGCCGCGCATCGGCACCGCCCGGCAGCTGCCACTCGTCCACCTTCCCGCTCTCCGGATCGTAGCGACCCAGGAATCCGCCGGCGTAATCGCCGTACCAGATCTTGTCGTCGGACGTGATTTCCATGCGGCGGGGGCGCGCCTCGGCGCGCGGCAGCGTGATCTCCCGCAACTGCATCGTCGCCGGATCGACCGTCGCGATCTTGTTGGTGCCGAACAGCACGATCCAGGGGTGGCCTTTGGAATCGAGCTTGATGCCATACGGGCGGGCGTTGGGCGTGGGGACCATGAGGAGCCGGACCACACCGGTGCTCACGGTCAGCTTACCCACGGCGTTGCCGCCCTGCGCGCTGAACCAGATGTCGCCGTTCTTGTCGAATACCAGCGTGTGCGGATCGCGTACCATGGGGTCGGGCATGGGAAACCGCTTGATGCTGCCGTCTTTCGGATCCAGCCGGCCGATATATCCCGCGAGATTGCCGGAGTACCAGACGAAGCCCGACTTATCCACGATCAGGTTGTGCGGGCCGCTGCCGGACGGCAGATCGTAGCGCTTGAACTCTCCAGTGGCCGGCACGAAGTAGGCGAGATAGTTGCCCGCCTGGCCACAAAACCAGATGCGTCCCGTGGTCGGATCGACATAGGGATCGCGCGGGCGGGTGTCGGCCCAGGGGACGGGCCATTCCTTGATGACGGGGGGTTTATCGACGACAGGAACAACGACAACACCGAGCAAGCCGAGTAACGCGAGCGCCTTCATAGTCACTCTCCCGTGAGCATTCTCCGCTGTAAAGCTGTGAGCCGCCTGCGCACCGAGCCATCGAAGATGCGGTCTCCGACCCGTACAACTACCCCACCCAGGATCCGGGGGTCGGACCGGAAGTAGGCCCGCACTTCACGTCCCAGTGCCTTGGTCAGCCGCTCGACGACCTGCTGCTGGGTGCGGGCATCGGCCTCGTTGGCGAGCGTCACGCCGGCGTGCACGCGGTTCAACTTCTCATCGAGCAGAACTTGATACTGCTGTGCGATCTCAGCCAAGAGTCCCTGCCGTCCCCGCCGCACCACGGCCTGCAAGAACCTGACGAACTCGCGCGGCGCTTCGCCCTTCAGGGCCCGTTCGAGGATCTGGCTCTTCGCGGCCTTCGACACGCGCGGCGATTCGAGCGCCGTGGCGATCCGCTCGTCGGCCTGCACCGCCCCCGCGACCGCGTCGAGCAGCGGGCCGAACTCGTCCCCCGCGGCGAACAGTGCCTCCGCGTAGTTGCGCGCGACGGTGACGCTCTTCACCGCTGCTTCTCCGCCTTGCTGAGGCTCTCGAGGAATTCCGTGACGAGCTTGCGGTTGGCTTCGGTGTCGAGGTTCGCCTCGATGACGCGCGACGCCGCCGCGATCGACAGGTCCACCGCCTCACGCCGCAGCGCCAGGATCGCCTTCTCCTTCTCGGCGTCGATGTCTTTGCGCGCCCGGCTCAGCAGCGCGTCGTACTCCTCGCGCGCCTTGACCAGCAGCGTCTCGCGCTCCTTTTGCGACACCGCTTTCGCTTTGGCGAGAATGTCCTGCGCCTCGTTGCGCGCCGCCGCGATCTGCTTCTTGTGCTCCTCGAGCAGCCGCTGCGCCTGGGCGTTCGCTTGCTCGGCATCCTCGAGCTGCTTCTGGATGCGGCGCTCGCGCTCCTCGACCGATTTGACGAGGACGGGGAACCCCCAGCGCCACAAGACAAACAGCAGGATGCCGAAGACGACCAGCGTCCAGATGATCAACCCGGGGTTGATCGTGAACGGGCCGGCGGCGGCCTCGTGACCGGCTTCCTGTAGGAGTGCCAGCACTACGCCAACTTGAAGAGAAGGGCAAACACCAACGCGGCGAGCGTCGCGCCTTCGACGAGCGCCGCCGTCAGGATCATCGCACCGCGGATGTCAGCCGAGGCTTCCGGCTGCCGCGCGATCGCTTCGACCGCCTGACCGCCGATGCGCCCGATGCCGATGCCGGCGCCGATGATGGCGAGCCCCATCCCAATGCCGGCGCCCAGCAGCGCGTTGTTGTTGAGCGCCGCCTCGGCCGTTGGTCCCTGGAGCAGCATGAGCAGGTTGTGCATGTCTTCCTCTGGTAAGTGGCTAGTGTTCGTGCCGCATCAGCCCGATGAAGACGGACGTCAGCAGCGCAAAGATATAGGCCTGCAGAAACGCGACCAGCAGCTCGAGAAACATCATGAACAGCGTGAGGCCGACGGATCCCCCCACCACGATGTAGCGGATCACCGCAGGCGCGGTGCCGAACACGAAGATGAGACCGAGGAGGACGAGGATCACGAAGTGCCCCGCCGTCATGTTCGCGAAAAGTCGCAGGGTCAACGCGAACGGCTTTACGATTTTGCCGATCAGCTCGACGGGCGTCATGATGATCGCCATGATGACCGCGCCGATGCCTTTCATGCCCGGCGGCACCATCACGATGGTCTT
>DASPXD010000242.1:0-7546 GCA_035637435.1 Gemmatimonadales bacterium | reverse complement strand
CCCGAGAGCGCGTTGATGAAGTTGTCGCGCTGCGTGGCGACGATATCGTTGCCCTGTACGCTTTGCTGCGAATAGCCCAGCGCGCGCTGCTCTCGGGTTTGCCCGAGCGCCGTGACCACCACGGCGTCGAGGTCCAGGGCGGTGCGGCGCAGCACGACGTCGATGACGTTCTCCTCGCCGACGGTCCGCTCCACCGACGCGGTGCCGATGAGCCGGTACTGCAGCACCTGTCCGGGCGCCACGTGAATGGAATACGTTCCATCGTTGTTGGTGGCGGTTCGGCCGATCGTGCCCTTGACCGTGACCCCCACGCCAGCGAGCAGCGTGCCTTGCTCGCTGCGCACCGTGCCGGTCACCACCTTCTGCTGGGCGACGGCCTGACCGGCGACGAGAAAGAGTCCCATGACGGCGATGGGTAGGTGGGTTTTCATGTGAGCTCGACGGGTTTTGGGGAACGGTTAACTAGGCTGGACAGACATTACCGCGCACTCGTGAAGTCAGCAAGCTCGCAAACCCCGAGCGTCATGCCTCTCGTTTGCGCCGCGTCGGCTTCTTCTCGTTCTCCTGCGGGCGCTGCTCGCTCGTCCCGGCCACCACGACCTGGTTCCGGCCCGAGCCCTTCGCCTTGTACATCGCGGCATCGGCGGTGGCAATCAGCTCCTCGGGCGTGTCGCCGCCGTCGGGGTACTCCGCCACGCCGATGCTCAGCGTGAGGTGCCCCTCGCCCAGATCCTGCTCGGCCACGCGGGCGCGAATGCGCTCCGCGACGAGCGTGGCGGTCGCCAGGTTGGCCTCGAGCAGCATCACCACGAATTCCTCGCCACCGTAGCGCGCCACGCAGTCCACCTGCCGGGTCGTCCGGCGGAAGACTTCCGCGATCTTGACGAGCGCCGCGTCCCCGGCGAGGTGTCCATGGGTGTCGTTGTACTGCTTGAAACGGTCGACGTCCGCCAGCAGGACCGAGAACGCGCGGCGCAGCCGCCGCGACCGCTGCACCTCGCTGGCGAGCGTCCCCATGAGGTGGCGGCGATTGTAGAGGCCGGTCAGGGCATCGGTGAGCGACAGCTTCTCCAGCTCCCCTTGACTCTCTTTCTCTCGCAGGCGCGACACGAGGGTATTGAACGCCCGCGTCAGGTACCCGACCTCCCCGCTGCCGCCGGCGGGGAGGTCGACCGACAGGTCCCCGGCGGCCACGCGCCCCGCGGCTTCACTGAGGTGCTCGAGCGGTCCCGTGATGAACGAACCCGCGATGAACGCCAACAGCCCCACGCCGAGCAGCAGCGCGATCAGGAGGAGCACCGTGCGGAACCGCAGCACTCCGGCCTCGCGCACCGCTTCGGCACGCGGCGTTTCGGCGACGGCTGCCCAGCGCAGCTGGGGGATGCGCCGCAGCACGGCCAGGACCGCGCGCCCCTGCGGCCGCGACTGTGCGACGGTCTGGCCTTCACGCTCGATGAGCTCGCGCGTGGTCGCTTCGGGCAACGTCGTCTTCATCAGATCCGCGGAGTTGCCCGTCGAGCTGATTACGACGCGCCCCTGCTCGGTGATGAAGTAGAGGTCTCGCGAGTTATCCGCCGACAGCCCGCCCAGCACGTTCCTGAGGCTGTCCAAATTGATCTTCGCGCCCAGCGCGCCCAGAAATACGCCGTCATCTTGACGAATCGGTACGACCAGGAGCAGCGCGGCCTTGCCGATGCCGGCATCCCAGAACGGGTCGCCCACGAGCGCGTCCCGAGTTCGCAGGTCGTTCATGCGTTCCGGCGACAGGCGGAAGCCGGTCCGGCTGCCGCTGTTCGTCAGGACCTGACCGTCCCGCCCGATGATGGCGAGTCCTTCGTGCGCCGGGAGGTTCTGCCGCACGGCGTTGAGGTAGTCGCGGAGCCGGGTGAGGGACTGCGCCCCGTTCCGGCCGGTGGCGCGGGCCAGATTGTCTGAAACGACGTAGGGGCTCGCCCGCAAGCGCAAATCGTACACCCGCTGGTAGAGCCAGACATCCGCTTCGCGAGCCATGTCCGAGCTCAGGCCGCGGAGCTCCTGCCCAACGCGATCGCTCAGCGAGCGGCGATTGCGTCCGTACAACATCACGGTCATCGCGAGCGTCGTGAACAGCGTCGCCAACACCGCGAACGCGACGAACTTGCCCCTCACGGTGTCGAGGCGCAGGGTGCGCAGCGAGCGAAGGCTCTTATCCCAGAAGTCCACGGAGCCAACATTCACTTTCGGGCGGCAGAAGCAAGAGACGGCGCTTCAACTCACCTCTTCCCAATGCCTTGCCCGATCGAGCGCCTTCTGCCACCCGCGCTCGAGCTTCTTGCGCTCGCCGGCCTTCATCGCGGGCGTGAAACGGCGGTCCATCTGCCACTGTGACGCGATCTGCTTCTGGTCTTTCCAATAGCCGACCGCCAGTCCCGCCAGGTACGCGGCGCCGAGTGCGGTGGTCTCGGTGACTCTGGGGCGCACCACGGGGACGGCGAGCAGGTTCGATTGGAATTGCATCAGGAGGTTGTTCGCGGACGCGCCGCCGTCCACGCGCAGCTCCTTCAGCTTGATCTTCGCGTCGGCCTCCATCGCGCGCAGCACGTCGGCCACCTGAAACGCGATCCCCTCGAGCGCCGCGCGCGCGATGTGGGCCGCGGTCGTGCCGCGGGTGACGCCCGCGACGAGGCCGCGCGCGTACTGATCCCAATGCGGCGCGCCGAGGCCGGCGAACGCGGGGACGAGATAGACCCCTTCCGGATCAGTCACCTGTGATGCGAGGGCTTCCACTTCCGACGAGGACTTGATGATGCCCAACCCGTCGCGCAGCCATTGCACCACCGCGCCGGCGATGAAGATGCTCCCTTCCAGCGCGTACTCGGTCCGCTGCCCGATGCGCCACGCCACCGTCGTCAGGAGATTGTTTTTCGATGCGATCGGCTTCGTGCCGGTGTTCATCAGCATGAAGCAGCCGGTGCCGTAGGTGTTCTTCACCATGCCGGGCGCGGTACATGCCTGGCCGAACAGCGCCGCCTGCTGGTCGCCCGCGATGCCGGCGATCGGAATGCGGCCGCCGAACAGCGTCGTCTCGCCGTACACCTCGCTGGACGAGCGCACCTCGGGCAATACCGATCTCGGCACGCCAAACAGCTTGAGCAGCTCGTCGTCCCAATCGCCCGTTCGCACATTAAACAGCATCGTGCGCGACGCATTACTCGGATCGGTCACGTGGACTCGGCCGCCTGTCAGGTTCCACACGAGCCACGTGTCGATCGTGCCAAAGGCCAAGCGGCCGGTTTTCCGGACGTTCTTGAGCAACCAAGCCAGCTTCGTGCCGGAGAAATAGGCGTCGACGACGAGGCCGGTCTTGCGCTTGATCATCGGCTCGAGCTTGCGGGCCTTCAGCCGGTCGCAGGCGGCGGCGGTGCGGCGGTCCTGCCAGACGATGGCGTGATGGATTGGCTCGCCGGTATCGCGGTCCCACACCACGGTGGTCTCGCGCTGGTTCGTGATCCCGATGGCGGCGATGTCGGCGGCAGTGAGTTTGGCCTTGCCGATCGCCTCCGAGGCGGTGTGCAGCTGGGTGGCCCAAATCTCTTTCGCGTCGTGCTCGACCCAACCCGGCTTCGGGAAGATCTGGCGAAACTCCCGCTGCGCCGACGCGACGACGTTGCCGCTGTGGTCGAAGACGATGGCGCGCGAGCTCGTCGTCCCCTGGTCGAGGGCCAGAATGTATTTCACGCCGGCCAGCACATCTTATAGAGGAAAGCCGCGATCAGGCCGCCGATGATTGGGCCGGTGACGGGGATCCAGGCGTAGCCCCAGTCCGAATTCCCCTTACCCGCGATCGGCAGGATCGCATGCGCGATTCGGGGCCCCAGGTCGCGCGCCGGGTTGATCGCGTAGCCCGTTGGCCCGCCCAGCGACAGGCCGATCGCCCACACGATGACGCCGACGAGTGCCGGGCCGAATCCTACGTCCCACCCGTACGCCGGGTTGAGATTCTTGGGTGTCAGGATGGCGAGCACGCCGAGCACCAGAACGAACGTGCCCACGATTTCCGTCAGCAGATTCGAGACCGGGTGGCGGATGGCGGGGCCGGTGCAGAACACGGCCAGCTTCGAGGCCTGGCTCTCCGTCACTGCCCAGTGGGGCAGATAGGCGAGCCAGACGATCGTGGCGCCCAGCATGGCGCCGAGTATTTGGGCCGCGATGTAGGTGGGCACCGAGGCCCACGCGAACTTGCCGATCGAGGCGAGCCCGATCGTGACGGCAGGGTTCAAGTGCGCGCCGCTGAACGCGCCGACGGCGTACACCGCGACCGTGACGCCGCACGCCCAGCCGGCGGTGATGACGATCCAGCCGGAGCTCTGGCCTTTGGTCTTGTTGAGCACGACGTTGGCGACCACGCCATCGCCCAGGATGATGAGCAGCATGGTGCCGAGCACTTCTGCGAGGAAGGGGGCCATGAGGCGGCGAAGCTACGCGCGCCGTAGACCCTTGTCTACATCACCGCCACACCGACGCCTTCTTCGCCCATGTGCTGTCCTGATACCGTTTGGTAAACGCTTGCCCGGTTGCCTTGAGCGACGCCGGATCTCCTGTTGCCTTGTACGGCGCGACACCCGCCCAGTACAGCGCTTCCGGCGCCGCGTCGGTCTGCGGCAGTTTCTCGGTGATTTCCCGGAAGCGCCGCTCCGCCTCAGGCCACTGCTGCTGCGCAAAAGCCAACTTCGCCCGGCCCAGCATCAGCTGCGCGAGCAAGTCATCAGCGGGAAGGAAGCCTTCAATGCGGTGCTGCTCGACGCCGTCGGGATCGAGTAACAGAATCGTCGGGGTCCACGGCGCCTGGAATCGCTCGCTGAACCGCTTGAAGGCCTGTCCTTCGTCCTTCACGTGCACGCGGGCGGGAAGAAAACCCTCGTTGACGTAGCGTACCACCCGCTCGTCGGGCCACACCTCGGCATCCAGCCGAGCACAGCCACTTCACATCGGTGCGGCGCTGAAGTCGAGCAGAACGGGCTTGCGCTGCGCCTTCGCGTCCTTGAGGACCTGATCCACGTCGTGTCGGAAATTGATTGGCATAAACGCCTCCTCGCGTTCGGACCCCATCCGAAAGAGATTCTCTACCCGTCCCGGGCCGCCTCGAGCGCGCCGAGCAGCGTCCCGACGTCGTAACTGCCGTCGTGCCGCACGCCGTTGATGAAGAACGTCGGCGTGCCGTTCACGCCGCTCTTCACGCCGCTCATGAAGTCATCGCGCACGCGGTTACGATAGGTCCCGGCGGCCAGCTCGCCGCCCAGCCGGTCGGCGTCAAGGCCCAGATCGCGGGCGTACTCGAGCAGATTCTCGTCTTCGAGGGCGAACTGCCGCTCGAACAGGCGATCGTGCATCTGCCAGAACGCACCCTGCGCCGCGGCCGCTTCCGCGGCTTCGGCCGCGTGCTGCGCGAACTGGTGGATGCGCGTGAGTGGGAAATTCCGGAACCCGAACCGCAGCCGCGCGCCGAGCCGCTCCTGGATCTGCTTCACGATCGGGTATGCCTCCCGGCAATACGGGCACTGGAAGTCCCCGTACTCGACCAGCGTGAGCGGCGCGTTCTCGGGGCCTTTCACATGATCTCGCGGCCCCACGGGGATGGTCAACGTCACGTCGCGGTCATTCGGTCGGCTCATCGCTCACCTCGAGTAGCGCGTCCCAGGAACATAATGGTGCTAGCCGGTCTCGAGTGCCGGGGGCATTATCGATGGCATGAACCCTCCCCCGGTAGTCGAAGAGGGCGTCGTGGTGGTGCGGGGCGGTGCGCGCGGGTTTGTTCAGGAAATCACCGCCGGCCGTCACCACCTCGTCGCAGATGAACCCGCTGGCTCCGGTGGCACAGATCGGGGCCCCGGTCCTTACGATCTCCTGCTGGCGGCCCTTGGTTCCTGTATGTCCATGACCATCGCGCTGTACGCGCGTGGAAAGCAGTGGCCGCTCGAGAATGTCGTGATCCGGTTGCGGCACTCGCGCATTTACGCCAGAGATTGCACCGACTGCGTGGTCCGGGACGATACGATGCTGGATCGTATTGAAACCGAGATCCAGCTCTCAGGGGCACTCACACCCGAGCAGCAAAGCAAGCTGATGGACGTGGCCCACAAGTGTCCGGTGCATCGGACCCTCAAGTCCGAGATCAGCATCCAGGACGTGTCTTAGGGTCCGGCCGCTTCCCGCCGGCCGCGATGAGCGCCTCGATGATCTCGGCGGACCGGTCTGGGTTGCCGCCATGCGCCGCCCGCCAGATCGCGGTTTCGACCATGTCACCATACGGGCTTCGCATCCCCGGACGAGCACCGCGCTCGAGCAGTAATCGAATGACTTCGACGTGACTGCCGAGTACTGCGTAGAAGAGTGCCGTTTCGCCGTCACCCGTATGCGCATCGGGCTCGACACCGCGCTCGAGCAGGAAGCTCACGATCTCAGCCTGTCCATACCCGGCGGCATACCGCAGGGCCATCTCGCGTCTCGACACGTCGGCAGTAGCGACGAGCTGCTGCACGATGTCGAGCCGTCCGATTCCTGCCGCGCCGACGATGCCGACATGGGCGCCACGCTCGGCGAGGTACTGCGCGGCCTCCGGACATCCGTTAGCGAGACACGCATACACCGCGTCAGCGTTGTTGCCCGCCAGATTGGGATGCTCGATCTGCGCACCGTGATCCAACAGCACTTGGATCACGGGAATCTGGACGCCGGCTGCGCGCGGAGGACTGCTCGTCGCTACGAGGCCCAACGCCGTGCACCCGCCGCCGTACACATCCGCCTCCGCTTCGACGTCCGCACCCGCCGCGAGCAGTAGCTCGGTGACGCGCGCCGCATTCGGGGGGGACTTCTGGCGGTAGTTCTCAACGCCGTTCGCCGAGACGTAGTGCAGCAACGTGGCCCGATGCTCCCGCGCCGATCGCGCGCGAATCAGCTCCGGATGCTGCCGCAGGAGCTGCTGCAGGAACGCCTCGTCGCCGCGGACGATGGCCTCGGCCGCCGCCTCGAACGCGGCGGTCTCCGTGCCAGCATGAGCGAGGGCATCGAGGTGAGCGGCGAAGGTGGGCCAGCTCGTAAAACCGTGCGACCGCGCGAGGACGAATTGCGCGTCGGCCAGCACGCAGCGGCGAGCTTCGCGGGTCAATGTTCTCGCCGCGAACTCCCCGACCTGCTGTGCCGCGCGATCGATCGTTGTCCGCGCCGAGCCGGCGAGGAGCGATGCCATCCAGCGGTCGGCCCATGCGGCGATCGCCGGCGTGCCCGCGTCACAGGCTTTGACGAGATCCTTGGCCTGTTTCCGGTATTGCTCGAGGCTGGGACTTGGGGGAAGCGGCAGTGCGTCCTGCGGATTGGGAAACATACGAAGCTCCTTTCAGTGCACGCCCGTCGTCCGCGAGTGTCGGGCTGAAAGAAGTTCGCGATTCAATTGTACCTGCTTGAGGGTGGGCACGGCCCTTTCCGCGGACTGGATGCGCCCCTCGCGCTTCTAGAACGCTAGCTCCAGTCCCGCGGAAAAGTCAAACAGCGCTGATCATGGGCCGGCCGG
>DASPXD010000241.1:0-24424 GCA_035637435.1 Gemmatimonadales bacterium | reverse complement strand
ACGCGCTGCTGAAGGCGATCACCGCCGTGAAGACCCGCTCGCGCACGACGCTCGACGTGGCGCGTCAGGTTGCGGTGCGGCTCGACGGCAAGTTCGTGACGCTGGATGAGAAGGCCCGGAAGGAAATCGCCAAGGACGCAGCGGCCTACCGTGCGTCGTTGGCAGCAGCCGTAGACGTATTGAGGACCGTGACTGAGTGGTCTGCCGAGAGTCTCGAGCAGGTGCTGCGTGGTCTCGCCGAGCAGCGCAAGGTGGCGGCGGGAAAAATCTTTCAGCCGATCCGCATCGCGCTGACCGGAGGTACGGTGTCGGAACCGGTGAACGAACTGCTGTCGGTCGTGGGCAAAGACGCGGCGCTGCGCCGCCTCGAGGCCGCTTCCCTCTCCTAGAGGATTCCCTTCATGATCCAGATTCGTGTGATGACCGCCGCGGTCGTTGTGGCGGCGTGCGCCGGTCGCCTACAGGGACAATCACTGCTCGATCGCCCGCCCAACCTCTCCGGCGGGTGGCTCGGAGCACCGGGGACGGTGCAATTCAACTTTGTGCATCGCTTCAGCATCAGCACGCCCCCCGCCCGCAAAGTCTCGAACTCGCCCACCTTTTTCTTCTCCTATCGACTGCCGCTGCCGCTCATGGTCGGGGTGAACTATGCGACCTCGTCCGACGTGTCTCCGAGCGCGGTCAACGAATTCGAAGCCTTCGCACGCTATGGGAGAACTGGGCCGCTCGATGTCGCCGCGCAGCTCGGCTACAACCAGGCGGCGAAGAGCATGGATGGCGAGGTCACCCTGGCTCGCACGGTCCAGCGGCTGCGCATTCTGGCCGTGGGGCGAGTGCTCTCGCACGCGTATGGTGTGGATACGACCCGTTATGCGATTGGTGGGGGAGCCGTCCTGCGGCTGGGCCGCTGGATCGCGCTGGCAGGTGATGTCGCGACCCTCATCGATCGACGCCCGGGAGAGCGAGCCGCGTGGGGGGCCGGCCTGCACCTCGGCATCCCCTACACCCCGCACACCGTCTCGTTGCAAGTCGCCAACACCAATACGGGGACGCTCGAGGGCGCCTCGCGCGGCATCAGCGGCAAAGCGCGTGGCGGGTTCGAGTTCACGATTCCGTTTACGTTGAGCCGCTACTTCGGCAAACGTCGCCCGGCGGGGCCCAACATCGCGATTGATGAAACAGGCCCAGTCGCAGGTGCCGAAATGCGCACGATGGTGTTTGCACCCAAGCGCCTCGAGATTGCCGCGGGCACGACGGTGATCTGGACCAACAACGATCAGCTCGTGCATACGATCACCGCCGACGACGGCTCATGGGATTCCGGTCCGATCGAGCCCGGCAGGGCGTGGCGCTACACGTTCACGAAAGCCGGTGAGTACGCGTTCCACTGCACGCCGCATCCGTTCATGAAGGGTGTCGTGGTCGTCCGCTAGGGAACGGCCTTCGCTAGCGGAGCATCACGCCATCGTCGCGCACGACGTGTCCGCTTTTCATCACGAAGCTGACGCGCCGTAGCGCCGTGATGTCACGCGAGGGGTCACCGTCGACCGCGATGATGTCGGCGTCGAGGCCGGGCGCGATCGCGCCCATTCGCTGGGCGAGCCCTAACGCTTCGGCGTTGAGCGACGTCGCCGCCACGATCGCGTGCATCGGTGCCTCACCCGCCCGCTCGACCCTGCAAATCAAATCCTCGGCGTTGTGGCCGTCCGCCCCGGCGACGGCATCGGTGCCGTAGACCACCTTGAGCCCTGGCGTCGCCAGCGCCATGCGAATGTCGGCCGCGGCGAGCGGCAGCGCGCGCTCCATCGCCGCGAACCCGGAGTCGGTGTAGTTGCCGATTCCCAGATAACGGGAGCGGTTGTCGAGATAGTTGCGGAACACGAGCGCGCACTGCGGATCGAAGTAGGTCCCGCGCGCAGCCATCAGCGACAGCACCTCCTGCGTCACGAAGATGCCGTGCTCCACCTGGGTGCAACCTGCGATTGTCGCAGCGCGTACCGCCGCCGCGCTGTGCGCGTGTACCAGCGTGCGCAGGCCGAGCGCTTTGGCCTCGCCGCACATCGCGACGAGCTGCGAGTCGGACATCGTCTGCTGCCCGCCTTCGCGGATGCTCGCCGAGGCGAAGATCTTGACGAGGTCGGCCCCCTGAGTCTTGCGCTGGCGGACGAGCGCGCGCAGCGAGTCGGGGCTGAGGGTGCGATCGGTCAGCGGATCGAGCGACGTGAGGATCCGCGGCCCCGGCAGGCCCTGCGTCGCGATCCAGTCGCGCAGATCGGCGTCGCTGCGCGATCCAACGCTCTGAATCGTCGTGAAACCCGCCATGAGCGTGGCATAGGCGTTGGCCGCCATCGCGAGCGCGGACTGTGCGGGCGTGTCGCCGTCGTCAGACGTGTGCAGCCGATTCTTGCGATTGAAGTACCAGACGGGATGGGCATGGGCGTCGATCAGTCCCGGCAGCACCGTGCGGTCGCCCAGGTCCACGAGCCGCGCACCGGCCGGCACAGGTCCGCGCGGGACGATGCGTACGATGCGACTTCCCACGACTACGATGTCGACGTTGTGCTGGGTGCCGCCTCGGCCGTCCAAAACGTTCGCGGCGCGGATAATGATCGGCATTCCACCTGTGGAGTCTTGATGAACAAGACCAGCCAACACCATGAGCGCGGCTAGCATCAATTCGCTCCTGTGGCCGCCCGCGCGAACTGCGAAGCCGGCCGCTTCCCCAATCGGTACAGCAGCAACGCCGCGCGTTCGGTCTGCATCGTCAGCGTCTTGAGGTCCACGCGCTCGCCCGGCGCGTGCGATCCGCTGCCCAGCGCGCCCAGGCCGTCGAGCCCGTCGATCAAGGGCGCGACGAACGAGATGTCGCCCGCGCCGCGCCGTCCCGGATCGAGCGCAGCCACAGGGCCGTAGCCCAGCGCCTTGCTTCCGGAATCGTAGACCGCGAGCAGCCGCGCGTTGCCCGGCGTGGGCGACATCGCGGGATACTCGTCGCGGAATACGATCGTCGCATCGGTGCCCGGCAGATGCTGCGCGACGATATCGCGCATGCGTTGACGGGTGCGTTGCAGCTGCTCGGCAGAGATGAACCGAAGATCGCCGTGCGCGACGGCGCGTGACGGGATGATGTTGAGCTTGCTCGCCGCCGTACCGCTGATCGCCACGGTGTCGTAGCTGACGTCCGTGCCGCCGACGATGATGGCCGAGTTGAACGTCAGGTATTGCTCACCGCCTAACTGCGTGCGAAAGGCGTCGAGAATGCGTGCGACTTCGTAAATCGCGCCGTAGCCCGCGGCGTCGCCGAACACCCCCGCCGAATGCGCCTGGCGTCCGGTCGCGGTCACCCGCCAGCCGCTCGCGCCGCGCCGTGCGACCGTGGCGTCGGCGCGGTTGCCGGCCTCGAACGCCAGCGCCACATCGCTGTGTTGCGCCGCCTCGATCAACGCCCGGCGCGCGTCGGGGAGCGGCTCACCGGGATGCTCCTCGTCGCCGGTGAACACGATCGTGATGTTCATATCGCGCAACGCGCCCGCGGCGTGGAGCGCTTTCAGCGCGTACAGGATGATGACGTCCCCGCCCTTCATGTCGGCTCCGCCGACCGCGCGCGCGGACGAATCCTCGCGCACGAAGTTGGGACCCGCCGGCTCGACCACCGTGTCGAGATGGCCGATCAGCAGCAGCCGCGCCGCTCCTGGCCGACCGCGGTGCTCGGCGACGAGGTGCCCCGCGCGACCGACCGCGTCCGGCACAGCGACCCACGTCGTGGTGAAACCGAGCGAGTCCAGCGAGCCGCGAAAGACCCCACCGACTTTGCGCACGCCCTCGAAATTCAGCGTGCTGCTGGGGATGTCGACGACCTGCTGCAGGTAGGTGATCTGGGCTTCGCGCGCGGCAGCTATCCCCGCCCGAACTCGCTGCTCCGTGCGGTCGAGGCTCGGCGCCTGGAGAATGAGAAGGACGGCGGCGAGATACACTACGGAACGGCTTTGACGGTATCCTGGGCGCGGCGCCGGTCCTCGGCGTCGCGCTCGGCTTGTTTCCGCTCCCGCAGCTCGCGCACGTAGCGGCGGAATTGCTGCAGCGTCTGCGCCCGATCGGCGGCGCGCAGCAGGTCGGCGCGCATGTCGTTGAGCTGCCGCGCCCGCATCGCTTCGTCGAAATTGCCCTGCGGCAGCAGATTGCCGAGCAGCGCCAGCACCATCGTCGGGATCTTCACGCCGGCGACGTGGATGTAGGCCGAATCGATGCCCCACTCCGGCTTGTCGGGCGTGCCGCCGAGCGTCCACTTGGGCCGCTGCCGGTCGCGCTGCATTTGATCGAGCACCTGATTCAGCGAATCCACCATCACGCGCAGCCGGTCGATCGCTCCCTGGCGCCGGCCCGCGGTGTCGCCGTAGATCGCGTCCGCGATCGCAGCGGGCAGTCCCGGCCGCGGGCTGACCCAGAGGCGGCCATCGCCCACTTGGGGCTCTGGCGCTACCCGGCTGGCGTTCGGGTCGTAGGCCGGGAGCGTGACTCCGGTATCGACCGGCGGCGTAACGGCGGGTGGCGGCGCGGCCGGTGGCGGGGTGGGCTCGCGACGCGACGACACGATCGTCGGCCCCTTGGCGCGTAGCTCGCGCGTCCCCGGAACGAAGACGAGCGAGTCCCCGGCCTCGATCGGCTGCAGCACCACGTAGTCCGCCCGGCGCCAGGGCGCCTGCCAGTTCACCGTGAAGAACAAAACCACGGCGACGACGTGCAGCGCGGCCGTAATCAGCCACGCGCGGCCGATGGGCGGACGCCCAACCTGACGGTCAAACAGTGGCGAGCACCTTTCCCAACCGCTCCGTTGCCTCGATGAGTCGGGGCACGGGGACAGTCAGCGCAATTCGGAAAAACCCTTCCGCGCCGGCGCCGAACGCACTCCCGGGCAGCGTCACGACGCCGACATCCTCGAGCGCACGCTTCTGGAACGCGGCGGACGGCAGGCCGTCGGGCAATGGAATCCAGAGGTACAGGGTCGCCCGTGGAGGATCGATCTCGAAACCATTGGCACGCAGTACCGGCACAATCGCATCGCGCCGCTCTTTGAACTGCGCCGCGTACCCCGCGGCGATCTTCTCCGCCTGCTTCAGCACCTCCGCCCCCGCGGCTTGCACGGCGAGGAACGCGCCGGTGTCGATGTAGTTCTTCACGCGCGCGAGCGTCGCAATGCGATCGGGCCGGCCCACCGCCCAGCCGAGGCGCCAACCGGTCATGCAGAAGCTCTTGGAGAGCGAGTGGAACTCGACCGCGACGTCCATGGCGCCCGGGATCTCGAAGATCGAGGGCGCCACGTAGCCGTCGAACGTGATCTCGCAGTACGGATTGTCGTAGGCGAGCACGATGTCGTGCCGGCGGCACGCCGCGATCGTCCGTTCCAGATACTCGCGCGGCGCCACAGCGGCGGTGGGATTGTTCGGATAATTGAGATAGACGAGCCTGGCGCGCTTCAGCACGTCCGCGGGGATCTCGTCCAGCTCGAGCAGGAAATCGGAGCGCGGCGTGAGATCGTAGACGTACGGCTCGGCATCCGCGAGCACCGTCCCGCCGTGATAGACCGCGTAGCCCGGCACAGGCACGATGGCGGCGTCACCCGGATTCAAAACCGCCGTCGCGAGATGCGCGATGCCTTCTTTTGAGCCGAGCAGCGGGTGCAGCTCTTTGAACGGATCGACCGTCACGCCGAAGCGGCGCTGCATGTATGCCGCGGCGGCTTCGCGGAACGCCGGCAGGCCCAGCTGAAACCCGTAGCGGCTCATCGCGGGATCCTGCACGGCACGCGTCAGCGCCTTGACCGCGACGTCCGGGGGCGCAAAGTCCGCATCCCCCGCCCCGACGTCGATGACATCGACACCTTGCTCGATCAGCCGCCGCTTGATCGCGGGCAGCTCGGCCATGGGATACGTCGGTAGTTGGGAAACGCGCCGGCTGAAACTCATGCGATAAATCTAGCTCCAGGAAACCGGGCTGCCGATGCTGTGCATGGCAAAGAATTCCTCCAACTCGCGCCGTACATCCGGCCAGTTGCCGATCGCCTTCGCCGCCGGCGGCAGCCCTTCCAGCATCGTGGCCCCGTAGCGCTTGGTGACGACGCGCCGGTCAAGCAGCACCACCGCGCCGACGTCGGATTTGGTGCGGATCAGCCGCCCGAATCCCTGTTTCAACTTGAGCGCCGCGAGCGGAACGAGATAGTGGGTGAAGCCATCCACTCCCGCTTCCGTGAGACGCTCCAGCCGCGCCGCGGTTAGCGGCTCGCTCGGCACCTTGAACGGCAGTTTCGCCAGTATGAGTACGCGCAACGCCCGTCCCGGGACGTCCACCCCTTCCCAGAATGAATCGGTCCCCAGGAGAATCGCCGATCCCGCATCGCGGAAGCGCCGCAGCAGCTGATCGCGCTGGCCCTCGCCCTGCACGAGCAGCGGCCAGCGCGCGCCGACGTCGCCGCGAATCGCGTCGGCCGTGCGCCGCAACGCACCGTGGCTCGTAAAGAGGGCAAAGATGCCGCCGTCGGACGCATGCGCCAGCTCGAGCAGCACGCGGGCAACGGCGGCCCCGTGCCCCGATTCGTCGTCGCGGGGCTCCGGGATGTCTGTGGGGATGCCGAACAGGCACTGCGCGCCGAAATCGAACGGCGACGGCAGGATCTCGCGCACCGTCACGCGCGACGGCGGCAGCGCGAGCCCCAGCCGCTCTTCGAGGAACGTGAACTCGCCGCCCGCCGCGAGCGTGGCACTCGTGAGCACGACCGTCTCGACCCGATCGAACAGTGCTTCCTTGAGAACCGGAGCGAGATCGAGCGGTACCGCCGACAGCGTGAGATTCGGCGTGCGGCGGCCACGCCGCTCCATCCAGCGGACCGCAGGGCCCACCGCCGGGCGATAGCCAACGGGCTGCAGCGTCGCCTTGAGCCCCTCCGCGGCGGCGTCGAGCCGCCGCACGACGCCGCGCAGCTCGCCGATCAGGCGCGTCCGCATTTCGGCGGGATCATCGATCGACAAGCGGTCGGCGATCGTCTCGACGCCGTCGCGCAGCTTGCTGAAGGCGACGAGCAGATTGTCGAGCGCCACATCCAACCCCTCGCGCCACACGCCGTCCTCGCGGAACGCATCAGTGAGACGCAGCACCTGATCCGCATCGAGCCGCCGTCCCAGGCGGCCGAACAGCTCTTCGGCCCAGCGGCGGGCGGCGACCAGCGCGTCCAGGACCGTGCGTGTCAGCAGGTCACGGCTGGCGGAGGCGAGCAAGTCGTCATGCGTGCCGAGCTCTGCCGCGAGCGTCGGCAACAGGCCGCGGCCGTTGCGCTCGAGGCGGCCGAGCAGGCGTTGCACGCCGAGCATGCTCACCTGGGTGCCGAGGTGATGGGCGGCGACGTCTTCGAGATGGTGGGCTTCGTCGAGCACCAGGCGCCGGTAGGGCGGCAGCACCGCCGCCTCCTGCCAATTGTCGGACGCGATGCGCACCGCGAGATCCGAGGCGAGCAGGTGGTGATTCACCACCACGACGTCCGCCTCGGCGGCACGGCGCCGCGCGGCGAACACAAAGCAACGGTCGAAGTGCGGGCACTTGAGCCGCGTGCAGAGATCCGATTCGGCGGCGACGGCGTCCCACACGTCGCTGGACGGCTCTTCGACGAGGTCGGAGAGGCTGCCGTCCGCCGTGCGCGACGCCCATCCAGCGATCGACTCGAGCTCAGCCGCACGCCCGTCGTCGAACAACGATTCCTGGCCGGCGCGCGCCTGCTCCAGGCGCGACAGGCAGAGGTAATTCCGCCAGCCCTTGAGCAGCGCGAACGTGACGGCGCGCTCGCCGGTGGAGAAGGCGCGCGCCAGGATCGGCAGGTCCTTGCCCACGAGCTGTTCCTGCAGGTTGATCGTGTTCGTCGAGACGATCGTGCGCTCGCCGTTGTGCCGCGCCCATTCGAGTGCGGGCACGAGGTAGGCGAACGACTTGCCGACACCCGTCCCCGCCTCGAGCAGCGCGATGCCGCCGTCGTTGTACGCGTCCGCGATGTAGGCCGCCATGTCGCGCTGACCCGGCCGATCCTCGAATGCACTGGTGCCGAGCACGCGCGCGACGGGGCCGGACTCGGTGAGCAGATTGGCGATGTCGAGCGAATCGAGTCGCGCGAGGGTGCGGGCGCGCGGGCATTCGACCACGACGTACAACGTAGCGACGGCATTGTCGACGATCCCGAAACCAACCCCTTCATCGTGCAGCCGCGCGGCCACGTGCAGGTCCGCGCCCGACGGCTCGAGGAAGCCGCTCGGATGATTGTGGAGCAACATCTCGCCACGCTGCGCGGCGCCGGGAAGCGCGAGCACCGCGTCGATCGTGCCGCGCGCCACGACGCGGGCGTCCGTGAGCGTGCCGTTGGGATCGGCGCGCACCACGAACGACACCTCGCGCCCGTGGGCCGCGGCGATCTCCTCCTCCAGCAGGGCGCGCGCGGCCGCCGTCAGGCGCTCGACGCTCACGTCTTGAGCTCGCGCTTTTTCGCGGCGGGGAACAGCACGTTGTTGAGGATCAGGCGGTAACCCGACGAATGCGGATGCAATGACAGATCGGTCGGCGGGTCACCGATCTGGTGCTGCGGGTCCTCGGGATCGTGCCCGCCGAAGAACGTCCACGTGCCCTTGCCCAGATCGCCGTGGATGTACTTCACCCACGGCGCACCCTCTTCTTCTGCCAGGATGGTCACGCCCGGCTTCAGCCGGTTGCGGGTGAACGACGTCGTGAGGCCGTAGAAATCGGGAATCACCTGGCGGTGATTCTGAACGAGCATGGTGGGCACCGGATCGATTTTGGCGCTGAAGTTGAACAGCGTGAAGGCGCCGAGCGGCTGGCGGCGCGCGCCGCCGTTCACCTGATGGCCGTCGATGTCGGAAAAACTCGCGACCAAGGGGTTGGGCTCGACATGCGCGTTCATGAACGCGAAGCTTCTCGACCAATCGAGTTTCGCATCGGCGTCGGGATCGATGGGCGTCCCATCGGCGAACGTCGCGGCGATGTCCACGTGCTCCGCCGCGAGCGCGAGATCGATCGTCTCGGTCGCCGTACACATCGCGAACAGGAAACCGCCGTTCTCGACGTACCTGTGAATGCCGCGCGCCACCGCCTTCTTCAGATCCGGAACCGTCTGAAAGCCGAGCCGCCGGGCCATGTCGCTGTTGCGCTGCACCATCTCGCCGAGCCACGTCATCCCCGAATAGATCAGGAAGAACTTCGAGTACTGGCCGGTAAAATCTTCGTGATGCAGATGCAGCCAGTCGAAGTCGCGCAGCCCGCCGTTCATCACCTCTGCATCCCAGATCTTGGTGAACGGGATGCCGGCGTACTGCAGCGCCATCGTGACGGCGTCATCCCACGGCGCGGCGTTGGGCGGCGCGTAGACGGCGACTTTGGGCGCCTTCTCGAGCGGCACCGCGTCCATGTTGTTGGCTTCGATTTCTCCGCGCACCGCCGGCATGCCGCTGTCGACCGGCTCGAAGCGAATGCCGTTGAGCGCCGCATCCCGCCGCAGCGCGTCGAGATCGGGAATGAGAAACGAGCCCCCGCGGTAATTGAGCAACCACTCGGCCTTGAGGCCCGCCTGGATCGCGCGGTACGCGAGCCCGTACGCCTTGAGGTGATCGGTCTGGGCGTCGTCCATTGGGATCAGGAGCGACGGAATGACGGAATGACGGAATGACGGAATGAACGACGTGAGACCTAGCGCCCCGACACCCCGTACAAAGTCGCGGCGCTTCATGATTTCGGAATCGCTCCCCTCGCCCGCTCCAGCACGCGCCGGGCTTCGGGGACGAAGGCGCTGTTGGGATAGGTGAGAATCAGATGCTCGAGGTGTGGAATGGCCTCCGCCGACCGTCCTGTGCGCACCAGCAGCCGCGCCCACTCGAGCTCGGCAGCGGGAGGAGCCGCACCCTCGCCACCGGCGCGCACGATTTCGTCGAACAGCGCGACTGCCATTGCCTCCTGATCCCCCGGCGCCCCCCCGCCCCCCTTCTGCGCCGCGACCTGGCCGGCGAGCAGCAGCACTTCGAGCCGGCCGCCCTGCACCGGCAGCCGCGATGCCGCGCGACGCAACGCCGCGACACCGGCCACCGAGTCGCCGCGCGCCAGCGTGAGCAGCGCTGCACCCAACTCGGGATTCGACTCCTCCTGAATCCGCTGCAACAGCGCCATCATCGCGGTGCGCTCCGTCGCGGCGGCGCGGTCGGCCGCGTACGGACCCGCGACCCGGAACGCCTCCATCGCGCCCTTCAGATTGCCGCGATACAGCGCGATCCAGCCGCGCTGTGCGATCGCGGCGACACTGGAATCATCACCCAGCGCCGCGTCCGCCCGATCGAGCTCGCCGCGCGCAATGCGCGCGTTGGCGAGTGCCAGCCTGAGCGCGCCCCGATCGTCCGCCGTGAGGGCGGTTTTGGACGTCTCAAGACGCGCTTCGGCCACATCGAGCTGGCCATCCGCGATGAGTATCTGGAGTAACGACGCCTGGCCCAACGCCGTGGCGTCCGCGTGAGCCTCCAGGACCCGGCGGGCCCCGGCGCGGTCGCCGCCCTCCAGCAGCTCGCGCACCGCCTCGGCACGCGCCCGCTCCGAGACGGGGGACGGGACCAGATCAGCCCAGCGAGTCAGCGCCAGGCCGCGAACGCGATGCCCTTCGGGCGTCGGTAACGCCCCCGCGAGGTCGGCGAAGCGCCGCAGCGCAACCTGCGCATCGCTGTCGCCCTGCCCGAGCGTCTGTTCCATCACCACCCACGCCTCGTTCGGTTGTCCCCAGGCGAGCAGCACTTCCGCGCCCACGCGGCGCGCGGCCACGGAGGCGTCGGGCCCGGTCAGGATGCGCGCCACGTGCTCATGCATCGGCGCCGGTGCGTCCGCGAGCTGGCTCGCAGCGTTCGGTCCGACGTCCGCGGCCCGCGTGACGGCGCGTACCCACTCCGCCGCCGAGGCTTCCCAGTTGCCGGCGCGCTGCTCCAGCTCCGCCAGCTCGATCGCGAGCGTCCCTTCGCCACCCAATGTTTTGCGTCCGGTGAGATAGGCGCGTCGCGCCTCATCCCACATGCGGCGATCGGCGAGTGCCAGCCCCCATTCGCGGTATGGAGCGTCGCTGCGCGGCACGCTGGCGGCCCAGCGCAATGCGATGGCTTCGAGCGAGTCGGTCTGATTCAGCGCCGCGTAAACGCGCAGCTCGAGACTGCGCAGTGCCGGACTCTCGGGCAGGCGCGCGCGTGCGTTTTGCACGAGCGGCAACAGCTCGGTCATGCGGTTCAGGACGAAGAGCGTGCGCTCGAGGCCGAGGAGTGCCGGGAGGTTCGTCGGATCGCTGCGGACCGTCGTGAAATAGATGGTCGCGGCATCGGCGTAGCGGCCCGAGCGCTCCAATTCGAATCCGGGCCCGATGGCTTGACTCCGCGCGACCCGCGCGGGGTCAGCCGAGGCCACGAGCACCAGCGCGGCGACCGCCGCCCAGTTAATGCTTCTGCTCATTCAACCGGCGGAAATATTCGAGCACCATGCGCCGCTGCTCGGGCGTGAGACCGCTCAGCTCGTCCCAGGTCGGGTAGCGGACTTTTGGGCCGGCGCCGGTCGCGCCGGGCAGGAGGGCGGCGGGCGTATGGACGCTGTCGCCAATGGCTGAATGGCTGATGCGGTCTTTTTGCTCGTCCGGCTCATCGCCGGACAGGCTGCGGCCGGCATCGAGCAGCTTGCGATACAGCCGCTGTTGCCGGTCGATGGTTCGGGCGTCGAGCCGGCCGGCCTCGAGCTGGCGCGCCAACTCGCGCGCTTCCTGCGCGAGTGCACCCGCGGCGCTCGCATCGCCGCTCGCCTGCAGGCGCTCCAGCTGCTCGGCGAGCGCGCGTTGGCGGCCCGCGAGCTCGCGCAGCCGCTGCATCACGGCGTCGCCACCGGGCGCCATCATCGGGAGCAGCCCCTGCGCGTCGCCGTTCATTCCCTGCTGCTGCTGCGCCATGCGCGCGAGCTGTTCGAGCGCCTCCTGGAAACCCGATCCCGACTGCGCGCCCGCGACCTGCTGCGCCGTGCGCACCAGCGCGTGGGCGGTGGCATTGAGCGCGTCCAGGGCCTGTTCGGCGAACGGCGCGGCCGCCGCCGCGTTCGGATCGCCCTGCTCCAGTTGCTCGCGCGCCTGACGCATCTGGTTCTGCGCGTAGCCCAGGGCAGCCTCTAGCTGCGGTGACACCAACGCATGACGGCCCGCCGCCTGCCCGATCTGCTGCTCGATGGCGTGCGTTCCTTCTTCGATGGCGGCCTGGCGCGCGCGCGTCGGTGCGCCCGCTTCCCCATCCCGCAGCGCGTCGGCGACTTCCTCCTGGCGCTGTGCCAGGGCCGCTGTTTCGGCGAGCGCGCGATCGAGCGCGTCGAGTGTCTCCTGCCGCCAGGCGGTGGCGAGTGAATCACGCCGCTGGCGCAGCTGATCGGGGAGTTGCGCGAGCGAGTCGGCCGCTTCCTGGCCCCCGCGCCGCGCCCCCCGCGAATCGCGCTGATCGGCGGCATTCGCCGCCTCCTGCATCGCACCGTGGGCGCGGCGCGCGGCGGCCTGCGATTGCTGCAGCGGCACGCTCTCGGCCACGCGATCCACACCGCGCGCCAGCGAATCGGTGGCCGCGGCGAGATCTCGCTCCGCGGCGGCAGCACCCGAATCGGCGTGTTGCGCGTCTTCCTTGTTCCATTCCGTCTGGCGCCGCTGCAGGTCTTCGGCGTCCTTGGCGAGCGAGGCCAGCTCGCCTTCGAGCGCGGCCCGCTTGAACAGCTCCTGACTCCGTTCGAGCTCGCGGCGCAGCTGCTGCTGCGCATCCGCCAGTCGCTGCAATGCCTGGCGAGTGGCTTCGGGGTCGAGCCGCGCCAGCGCTTCCTGCAGCTCGCGCAGCCGCTGCTCGAGCTCCGGCGTCAGCGCGCGCTGCAGCAGCTCCTGTACTTCCTGTAATCGCCTCTGAAATGCCGTGTCATCCACGCCGGCGGCCTTGGCGGCGCGCGCGATCTCCTCGACCGCCTGGGCCAGCTCCTGGACGCGCTGCGACATCGCGGCTTGGTCCCGCGCGATCTCTTCCGCACGCTGGGTCGATTGGAACGACATCGACCCACTCTGTTGAGCCCCCGATCGGCCGTCCGTCCGTCCGGGGGTCTGGCCATCCGGATTGCGGCTGCGCTCCTGCGCGAGGTCGCGCGTGCGATCGCTCAACTCGCGCTGCGCGGCGGAGACGGAGTCCGCGGCACTCGCCACCTCGCGCGCCGCGGCGCGGGCCTCGGCGCGCAGCTCTTCCATGCTGGGCAGCCGCAGCGCGACCTCGGTGCTGCGTCCCCGGTGCGGCGTTGGGGCGTTATCCCACGCTTCGACGAACAGGCGCAGGGTGTCACCGGGCAACAAGCCGCGGTTCTCCGCATCGAGCTGTCCCTGCACGATGGCGCGATCGCCGACACTCGCCACATCCAGCGACTCGCGCACCTGCTCCCCGACTCGACCCGTGCGACTCACCCGCCAGCTCACGACGCTGAGACGCGTGATCCCGTGATCGTCCCGCACGTCCGCGACGATCTGCTGGCGCAACGAGATCGACAGCGTCGTATCGCGCCCCGGAACGGGCAACGTGACGACGGGCGCCGAATCGGGGACGATGAGGAGATGCAGCTCGGGCGCGTCGCCCTCGAGGGGCGTGTTGTCCGCGCTGCGCGCTTCAAGCCGCCAGGTGCCGCTCGCGGTCGGTGTGAACCGGCCTTCGATGCTCGTGCCGTCGACGCGGAGCGGCGCATGACGTGATTCGAGCGTCCAGGTAGCACTGCCGAGCGGCACGCTTGCGGCGCCGTTCGTCACGACGCTTGTGCCGGCGGGCAGAGGAATGACGTCGGGACCGGCGAGCAACGGCTCGTCTGCCCGGCCGAGATATGAAGGAAAGCGGGCCGTGAGTCCCAGGTCCGCGAGGAAAGCGGGGAGCGCGACGGAGACTTTGATGTCGCCACTGCGGCGCCCACCGGTCGACGCGCGCAGGTAGAGATCGGCGTTGATCTCCATGAAACCGCGCACCGCCTTGCCGTCGCGGTCCAGGCCGACCTTCATCGCTCGCCAGGGCTCGCCCGCGCCGCGCGACCACAGCGTCGCCTGCGTCGCCGCCGGGGCGATCACGGTTACGAAGACGTTGCCGCCGCGTGGGATGGTGGTGCGATCGACCGTCACGCGGATCGGCGTCCGCGCATCCCGCCAGGCGCGCATCGGATGCCAGAATGCCGCGGCCTGCCCCGCGTTGGGCGCGCTCGCCGCGAGCAGCAGCGCGCCGGCGAGCGCCGCACCGGCACCGCCGGCGACGCGCAGACGCGTCGTGCGTCGCATCGCGCTATCGACTTGTGGCGCGGCAGACGACACGACGGCAGCAGCGCGGGTATCGGCCGCCAGCAACAACGCCGCGCTCGAGCCGCTGCCCTTCCCCGCGGTGGGGGTGACGACCCCGACGATGCTGCCAGCCCGTCCACCGGCAGCCGACTCGACGAGTCTCCCCAACGCCGGTGCGGCCGCCTCGCGCCGCGTGCGCAGCACGGCCCTTGTCGCAGCCGCGGCGCTCACCAGGATCAGCGCCCACGCCAAGGCGATTCCGGGCACGGCCGGGGCGAGGGCGAGGCCCAGCGCAGCGGCCGCCAGTGCCGCGCCGAAGCCGCCGAGCACCATGGCGAACGCCCGCGCGCGTGCATGGGGCGCCCCCAGCCGCCGCAGCCGGCGGGCCGTTTCCGTCATTTGCTCGCGCTCACCGCGTAGGTGAAGAGGTTCACGCCCATCCGCAACGCCGCCTCGTGCAGCTCAGGAGGATCATGGTGGACGTCGGGGTCCTCCCAACCGTCCCCGAGGTCCGACTGATAGGAATAGTATACGACAAGGCGGTCTCCCAAAAAAATGCCGAAGCCCTGCGCGGGGAGACCGTCGTGCTCGTGGATCTTGGGAATGCCCCGCGGGAAGGCGTAGACCAGGTTGTAAATGGGGTGCGTCAACGGCACTTCCACCAGGGGATGGTCCGGAAAAACGCGCGCGATCTCCCGCCGGAACGAGACGTTCATCCCGTAGTTGTCGTCGGCGTGCAGAAACCCGCCCTGCTCCAGGTAGTGGCGCAGGTTGCGGATCTCGACGTCGGAGAAATGCACGTTGCCGTGCCCCGTCATATAAATGTAAGGGACGTCCCACAGCTCCGGCCCGGTCAGCGTCACCACCCGCTCACGCTCGGCGACGGGCAGGGTCGTCCGCTCCCGCAACGCCGTCAGGAGGTTGGGCAGGCTCGAGGGGTTCGCATACCAATCGCCGCCGCCGCCGTAGTGGAGGCGGCCGATGGTGAGAGAGGCGGCGGATGGGCGGTTGGGCGGTTCGGCGGTTGGAACAAACACCGCGCCGAGCAGCATCAAACCGCCAAACCGCCAAACCGCCAAACCGCTCATAGCTCGTTTACCAGTTTATAGGCCGTATTCCGTGAGATCCCGGTCTCCTCCACCAAACGATCAGCGACATCCTTGCGTGACATTCCTTCTGCCAGCAAAGCCTTGGCACGCGCACTCGGATCGGGCGGCGGTTCTTCAATCCGCTGTTTTCCAGTTCCCGCGACAACTACCGTAACCTCGCCCCGCGCGGGAGCCTCTGCATAGTGCTCTGACAATTCCTGCAACGTCCCCGCACGCGTCTCTTCGAACACCTTCGTCAATTCCCGAGAGACGACCGCCTGCCGTTCGGGACCACACGCCTCGGCGAGATCGGCGAGAAGCTGCGTGACGCGATTGGGCGCCTCGAAGAGCACGACCGTCCACTCAGAAGAGGCGACGGTCAATAACAAACGGCGGCGGTCACTCCCTTTGCGTGGGAGAAATCCGAGAAATAAATAGCGGTCGGCTCCGATGCCGGACACCGATAGGCTTGCAGCGACAGCGGTCGGTCCCGGGATGGTCACGATGGGAATAGCGCGTTCGCGCGCTGCCGCAACGAGTACGACACCAGGATCACTGATCGCCGGCGTTCCGGCGTCGGTGATCAGCGCGACATCCCTTCCTTCAGACAGGATGCGCAGGATGCGCTCGAGGGCGCGGTCCGATGAGTGCGCGTGAAAGCTGATCAGGTCGGCCTTCGAGCCGGCGTGATTGAGGAGCGGTTTGCTGTGGCGGGTGTCTTCGGCGGCGACGGCCGCCACGCGTTTCAGGGTGTCGGCGGCGCGCGGCGAGAGATCGCCGAGGTTACCGAGAGGCGTCGCGACGACATACAGGGTGCCGGCCACGTCACCACGTCACCACGTCACCCGCCAGGGGAGACGACCGTAGAACCCGGCCGCCTGCAGCACGTAGCGATGCTCGCGGGTGGCGTCCTTCAGCACCTTGGGCGCCGTCCCGGGCATCATGACCTCCGCGCCCTCGAGCAGCTGCAGGGCCCAGTCGGTCAGCGCCGTGGCTAGCTCCTCGGGCCGTACCACGGCGTCGGGGGTATCGGTGCCGCGCGGCACGCTGAGCAGCGCCAGCGCCTGATGCGTGTCGACAATCGCTGTCATGACTTTCTGCGCGCGCCGTTTGGCTTCGCCGGGAAACTCGCGCTCGACGGCGTCGACGATCCGCCAGTACAGCTCGCGATAGGTGTTGACCAGCGCCGTGGCGGCTTGCGCCGGCAGGTCATCCCCGGCGGAGAACGTTCCCGCCGACATCGCCGGCGCTTCACCCCCGGGCGCGGCATCGAACAGCGACTCGAGATATCGCGCCGGCTGCACGCTGTCCGGCTTGTCGCAGAAGTGACCGCTGAGGTACTTCCCCTGATCGAACTTGAGGTAGGACACCCGGCCGTTGGAGATCAGCTCGAGCACGCCGCTGATCTTTTCCTGCTGCAGCAAGGGAAAGAACTTCTCCGGCCGATTGACGTCGATATGGCGGGGCTCATACCCGCCGGAGCAGGACGCATACATCCAGGCGAGCTGTTCCATCGGAGCGGCGCAATAGGTGAGATCGCTGCGCTCCACCTCCGCGCGCATGCGCTTCAGCGCTTCGGTGATCGTGACGACCTGTCGTCCGGCGGCATGCAACGAGGCGGCGTTGACGGCCTCGCCTTTCCGGAAGAAGACCAGGAGGCATTCGTCGGGCAGGTGCGCGGCGAGATACCCGTCGATGCGGCCGTCGCGGTCGCGCTTGGCATACGCCAGCAGATTGTCGAGATGAACGAAGGCGAGGCGGGTGCGATGAATAAGCCGGCTCACCTGCGGAAACTGAAGATCCGCGAGGCGAACCGGCGAATTCGTCAGGCGAGCGGTGCTCGCGCGCATCGTCCTCCGAGGAGGAAGCTACGAGAGGTGCTGTTCGATCTTTTGTTCGAACGCCAGTGACGGAAATGCGCCGACGATCGTGTCCACGTGGCGTCCGTCCTTGAAGAATAGAATACTCGGAATCGAGCGAACGTTAAAGCGCATCGCCGTGGCCTGATTGGCGTCCACGTCCACCTTCACGATCTTCACCTTGCCGTTGTACTTGCCCGCCAGCTGGTCCATGATCGGCGCGACCGCGTGGCACGGCCCGCACCAGGTCGCCCAGAAATCGACGACCGCGAGGCCCTTGTGCTGCTCCACTTCCGCCTGAAATGTGGCGTCCGTAATGGCCGCCGGATGCGTCCCTTCCATGTCCCCCACTCCCCTTCTATCACGTTAGTTTGACTTTATATGAAAGCGTCGGTCGCGCATATCGGCATCGCCGTGACGAGCATCCGCGAAGCGTTGTCCTTCTACCGCGACGTCCTCGGTCTTGCTCCCGGGCCGGCCGAAACGGCGGACGGCGCCGAGATCGTCAGCCTGCGGTTCGGGGAGGTGGACGTCGAGTTGCTCCAACCTTCCGATCCGTCCAGCCCCGTGGCAAAGTTCCTTGCGAAACGCGGCCCGGGCATCCATCACGTCTGCTACCGCGTCCCCGATCTCGATGCCGCTCTCGAACGCTGCCGCGCCGCGGGCTACCAGCTGGTCGATCAAACGCCGCGGCGCGGGGCCGGCGGCCGGCGCATCGCGTTCCTGCATCCCACAGCGACGAACGGCATTCTGCTGGAGCTGACTGAGTAGGTGAAACGCACCGTCTTACGGACGGGTTCCCGTCCCTATCGGCTGGCAGCGTCCGCCCGGAGTTCCCGCGCTTTCGAGGTGCACGTCGTAGACCAACCAGCCACCGCTGTGCGTCCGTACCAGGTCGATCGGCAGCACCTGATTGCAGTTCTCGCGTTGCAGCTCCACCCGGAACGTCCGCAAGTCGTCGTGTCCGGGGACGAGCAACGGGCCTTCAACGATGCGGTAGCCCATGTGGTCGAGGTATTTCTGAATCACGGTGAGACGTTGCCGCAGGACACCGGCGTTCATGCTGGCGGACGCGGGGCCCCGCTCGGTGCCCCACAGGTCGCCCATGCGCTTCTGATCGTTGGCCTTCACCGCCGTGAGGAACTGCGCGACCGACTCGTTCATCGACTGCGGAATCACGGTCCCGGGCCGGGAGCCGCCGCAGGCACTGCCGGCGGTGACCAGGAGCAGACAAAGGGCGAGCCGTCGCTTCACGCTGCACGACCTGTGGTCAGGATGACCCGAAGGTAAGACACGATGCGTCTCTACGTCAACATCGATCACGTCGCGACGCTGCGTGAAGCGCGCAAGACCGACGAGCCCGACGTCGTGCAGGCGGCGGCCGCAGCGGAACGCGCGGGCGCCGACGGCATCACCGTCCACCTGCGCGAAGACCGGCGTCACATTCAGGACGCCGACGTCACGGCGCTCGCGCGCAGCGTGCGCACCGTTCTCAATCTGGAGCTCGGCGCGCACGCGGAAATCGTCCGGATCGCGGCGCGCCTGAAGCCGTTTCAGGCGACGCTCGTGCCGGAGAAGCGCCAGGAGATCACGACCGAGGGTGGGCTCGCGCTGCGGAAGGGTGATCGACGGCTCTCGGACGCGATCGCGCGACTCAAGGATGCAGGGATCCGCGTGAGTCTCTTCATCGACCCGTCCATCAAGACGATTGACATCGCGCAATCACTCGGTGTGCCCGCGATCGAAATGCATACCGGTCGCTACGCCCACACGTGGCGGCGTGGCGACGCCGCATTGAAGGAACTACGCCGCGCCGCTGCGCACGCGAAGCAAATCGGCCTCGCCGTCCACGCGGGGCATGGGCTGACGTATCAGAATGTGCAGCCCGTAGCGGCCATCCCAGAGATCGAAGAGCTCAACATCGGCCATTCGATCGTGAGTAACGCGGTCTTTTGGGGGCTGGAAGAAGCGGTGCGGCGGATGGTGCAGCTAGTCGGTGCGGCGGGGATGCGTGCGTAGCCCGGCCGTCGCGGCGTCGATGCGGTTAATGTAGATCCGCACGGCCTCGCCGTGCGCGCGGCGCGGCACCACGAAATGACGATCGTCGGGCTGCGCGCTCTTCAGATCGTCCACCATCAAGTCGCCACCGTGCGCCTCGACTGCCTTCTCGAAGCGCTCGACGGCCGACAGCAGATCCGCGAGATCATCGGACCGCTCGGCTCCCGTCACGGCGATACCGCGTCGCCGCAACCGATCAGCTACTTCGGCGGCGGCTGTCGCGCGTGCGTCTTTTTCTTCGCGATCGGTGTCAGTCATGTGTCCCTCAGTCTAACCCACGCCACGGGGAGACGCGACCTCTCGCTTCGGCAGCACCCCAATCGGGCCGAACGAAGTGGCAGGTGCCATGGCCACCGAGCGCCTAATCTACTTATGTTGTTCCTCCATGACTCAGCCAGGCGCACCCCAGCCGCTCGGCATGGGCGACTTCTTCGCCCTCGAGGCGGGGGAGTATCTCGACCGGCTCGATGCCCTGCTCCAACCCGCGGCGCCGCCAGCGGCGGACGAGCTGGTGCGCCTGGCGCGCGCGTTGCGCGGCAGCGCACTGATGGCGAGCCAGCAGGGGATCGCGCGGGCGGCGATGGGACTCGAGGCGCTGGCGCGCGGCGTGCGCGAGGGCCGCCGTCCCTGGGATGCGGCAACGAAGCAAATCACCACCCGGGCGATCGACGACCTCAAGATCTTCGTCCGCAAGGCGGCCAGCTGGACCGATGCCGACACCGCCAGGGCCGAGGCGCTCGCCGGCCAGCTCGAGCAGCTCGGCGGACGCCCCTCGGCGCAGGTCCGCGCGGCCGAGGCGATGGGCCTCGACGCGGGCGCGCGCGCGTTCGTCGCGCGTGAGGGCGCGGCGATCGCGAGCGCCTTGGATCGTGCGGGCCGCACCCTGCGCAGCAATCCGCTGGCGCACGACCCGCTGCAGCACGTCCTCAAGGCGCTGCAGCCGCTGCGCGGGCTCGCGGCACTCAACGACTTGCCGCCGCTGCCGGACCTGCTCGACGGCATCGAGCAGGCGATCGGTGAATTGAGCCGGACCAGCGGCGCACCACCCGCCGGCGTGGGCGAGACGGTCGCCGAGCTGTTCCAGATGGCGGCGACCTCGATCGCGCACGCCGCACGCGAGGTCGCCGAGCGCGGCCGGCCCGATCCCGAGAGTGCGGAGTTCCGGAAGTTCGCGGGGCTGTTGGTGCACTTCATGGACAGCGAGCCCGACATCGTCCCGATCGAAACGGTCGCCACGATCGTGCACCGCGGCACACCACCGGGCGGAGAAAGCGCGCGTCCCGCGACGCTCGGCCGGCTCGAGCTGGTGAGCCACGGCGAGCATCTGCGCCAGGCGGCGGATTCGCTCGAGCGCGCGCCGAGCGCGACGCAACGCGAGCTGCGGGCGCATACGCTCGCCGGGACGTTCCGCGCTCTGAGCTCCGCCGGCGGCGGCGCCGTCGCCGAGCGCGTGGCCGAGTTCGCGCAGGCCGCGCGCGAGGCGGTGACGAGCGGGATCGCCGTGAACCAGCCGGCGCGCTTCGCCGCCGAGGTTCGCAAGGCAGGCGAGATTCTCACGGAATCCGGAAGCGGTGACGAAACGGCGACGGCCGCGGCGCTCGCGGGCGTCACGCTGGCGGTGCGCCGGCTCGGGGATCCCGCAGCAGCACCCACACCCCCGAAACGTCCAGCACCGCCCGCCCCGCCCGCACCGCCCGCACCGCCTCGGCCTGCAACCACGCCGGCCGATCGCGCGCGTCCGTCGGGTCCGAGCCGGGCGCCGAGCCTCGAGTCCTCGCCGGATCTGGCGGGCACGTGGATGCGGTATCAACAGATGGTCGCGGCCGGCGTGGGACCGGCCTCGCTCGAGGAGTTGTTAGCGGGGGGCGCCTCCAGCAAACCGACGAACGGCGGCGAACCGGTAGATATCCGGACCTTGCTCTACAAGGGCGCCAGTGCCCGTCAGCGTGCGCAGGAGTTACGCGAGGCGGCTAAGCGCGCGAGCGGCGAAAGCCTCCGCGCGATCATCGACGAAGTCTGCGACCTCGTTGTCCTCGCCATCGAACCCGAATAGTAGTCAGCGCTGGAGACGAGCCTGGCTGATCGGGCTCGGCGTCAGCGTGGCGCTGCTCGGCTGGGTCCTCTACAAGATCAATGTCCGCGAAGTATGGGCGGACGCGCAGCACGCCGACCCGCTGTGGCTGCTCCTCACCGTCGCCGTCGCCACGCTCACCTTCCCGGTCCGGTCGATTCGCTGGCGGCTGATCCTCCGCGACCAGGACGGCCGGCCCTTCCCGTGGCTCCCCTTATGGCACGCGACGACGATCGGATTCATGGCGAACAACCTGCTTCCCGCCCGCGCCGGTGAAGTCGCGAGGGGCTACGTCGCGTCACGTCAGCTACCGGTGCGCTTCTCGACGGCGCTCGCATCCATCGCGGTCGAGCGGGTGTTCGACGCGCTCGTCATGCTGGGGTTGATGGCCGTCGCGATCGCCGCGCCGTCATTTCCGGCGCACGCGGTCGTCAACGGGCGCTCGCTGTCGGCGATCGCCGCGTCCGCGGCCGCGCTGTTCGGCGTCCTGCTGATCATGGCGTTCATCATGGTGCACCGCCCGGCGCCCTGGCTGGCGCTGCTGGCGCGCATCGCCCGGCGGCTGCTGCCGGCACAGGCCGCAGATCGCGTGATTCACGGGGCGGAGGGCCTGCTCGCGGGCCTCGCCGTCCTCAAGAGTCCGGGCCGCTTCGCCGGCGTCGTTTTCTGGTCGCTGGTGCTGTGGATCAATAACGCGGCGGCGTTTGCGATCTGCTTTCGGGCCTTCGGCCTCGATGTGCCGCTGGAGGCGGCGCTGCTGCTGCAGGGGATCATCGGCTTCGGCGTCGCGGTACCCTCGACGCCGAGTTTCATCGGCGTCTTCGAGGCCGCCACCCTGCTGACGCTGCAGTTCTACGGCGTGAATTCCAACCTCGCGGTGAGCTACGCATTGACCTATCACCTCACGACGTTTCTGCCGATCACACTGCTCGGTCTGTGGTCGCTGTCGCGGCTGCACCTGCACCTGCGCGATCTCAAGACCGCCGCTGCGAGAGAGCCGGCATGACCGCGGACACGTTGCGCGTCGCGGCGCATGCCAAGGTCAACCTCTTTCTGCGCATCCACGCTCGGGAGTCGTCAGGGGAGGGCTTTCATCAGATCGAAACGGCGTTCGCCCTGCTCGAGCTGGCCGATGAGCTGGTCGTACGGCGCACGGCAGCCGGCGTCGCGCTGCAAGTAGACGGTCCCGACCTCGGCCCGGTGGAGGAGAATCTGGCCGTGCGGGCGGCGCGAGCCATTCTGAACGCCACGGGCAACCGCTTCGGCGCGACGATCGAGCTCAGCAAGCGGATCCCCGTGCGCGCCGGGCTGGGCGGAGGCTCGAGCGACGCCGCCGCCGCGCTGCATGCAGTCAACGCGCTCGCCGGGAACGCCGTGCCGCAGCACGAGCTGCTCCATTTCGCCGCGAAACTCGGTTCCGACGCGCCCTTCTTCGCGAGCGGCGCGCCGCTCGCGCTCGCCTGGGGCCGCGGCGAGCGCCAGTTCCGCGTGCCGGCGCCCCCTGCCGCGCCGGTGCTCATTGCCGTGCCGCCGATCGCGGTGGCGACCCCGGACGCCTACAAATGGTGGGACGAACAGAACCCTTCCCCGACTTCACGCGGGCCCGTCACGCTCGATGCCGAAGCACTCGCCACCTGGGGAAGCATCGGACGGCTCGGCGGCAACGACTTCGAAACCGTGGTGTTCGGCAAGCATCCGCAGCTGCGCACGCTGTACGAGCGCGTCGCCGAGACGGGCCCGGTGTGGGTGCGGCTATGCGGATCCGGCAGTGCAGTGGCGGCTGTCTATAAGAAGGAGAGGGAGCGGGACGACGCCATGACGCGGCTAGGCACCAAGACCCAGCGGCTGATCGCGACGGCTACGCACACTACTGCTGCGCCCGCTCCTGCCACACTGCCTTAGCCACGGCGAGCGTGCGGAGCACTGCAGCCTGTTCCGCCGGCGTATTCCACGCCGTGCTCGCCCGCGTCCCTGCCTCGATACGTTCGATCCAGCGCACAAAGAACGCCGCATCGTCGGCCGATCGAGCGGGCTTGTCGCCGACGCTGACGTAGATCGGGCTCGTCGACGCGAAGGGATACAGATCGAGCACCGGCAGCTCGGCGCGATCGGAGTAGGCGCGCAGTACGTACCAGCCGCTCGTGCTCACGGGAATCGAGATCGTGTCGTTCGCCGCTGTTCGGTCACCTCGCAGGGCGATCGCAGCCACGACCTTGCCGTTCCCGATGATCTCCAGGTGATCGACCGCAACATTGGACCGCAGAGCGACTCGCGCTGTAAGCCGATGGCTGCCGGCTGACAGCCGTATTTCATCGCCGATCGCATGTCCGGCAACCGAAAACTCGAGCAGCGGCCCGTTCGTCACGAACGTGCGCCCGGCCTTGAGTGCCGCGAGCCAGCTGCGATGATCGAGCGTGGCGCCTGAGTGCACGAACACGCGCACCAGCCCGGGCGGTCCCCGCAGGCTCGCGAAATTCGGGAATGCGTCTGTCCCCGCCGCTGCCGGCAGCCGGAATCCGCAGTTGAGCAAGCGGTACCAGATCTCCGACGTGATCAGATGGTCGGAGTATCCCATGACCTCGAGATAATCGACTTTCCCGAGCGCGACGTCGACGGGGAGCTCGTAGGAGAGCGACGCGGTGGTGTCGGCCGGATCGGGCCTCGTGTCGAACGGATGCACGTAGCCGACCAGCGCACCTTGCTGATGCGCCAAATCCGCGATCGTGGCGTTCGTCGGCGCGAGACTCGCCGCCGCGGTGTTGGGATAGCCGGCGTACTCCGGCAGCAGATAGTGTGAGCCGAGGCCGAGCAACCCCATGTGACCCCAGACGCTGGTGTGAAATTCCTGCGCGTGAAGGAGCAGGAACGTCGCGCTCGACACCGGATCGGGACCAACCCGGAAGTAGGAGATGTCCGGGATCCGCTGCTCCTTGTTCACGATCAGGTTCTCGACGACGTGGAGATCCTCGGCGCGCGC
>DASPXD010000240.1:0-2886 GCA_035637435.1 Gemmatimonadales bacterium | reverse complement strand
TGGCGCATGACAAGGGGTTCCGCGTGGGGATCGTCCTGCTCGCCGGTATGGAGCAGTGGACGGGGCCTGACAGTACGTTGGGCGCTAACTTTCCCGGGGTTTTCAGCCCGCGCGACAAGACCAAACTGACCGAGCGTTTCGTGCATCTGCGGCACGCCGTGTCCCAACTGCGGGGCGCCGACGTATTTGTCTTCCTTCCCGGAGATCCGGGTGGAGACCCCGAAGGCCACAGCACGTTGGAAGACTGCGTGTCGTTCTGTCGCCAGGTGCAGGCAATCGTAAAGCAGGAAGCGTCTGCAGCAACGTTCATCGTGAATCTCTGGAGCATAGCCCAGTGGGAAGGCTTTCCATCGCCATCCAGCCTGCGCTTTTGGGAGCAGGAGGTCAAACTGTCGCGCGCTGCCGTGGCGGCACCCGGGCTGCTTGGGCCCAGGAGTGGCGTGTCTTTCCCTCTCCATAACTACTACCGGTCGCTGGCGCTGAGCCGTTACTCCGAAGCGGGGCGAAAGCCAGAGCCGTACCCCACTGCGCAAGACATTCAGGCGCTCCGAAAGCGCGCCGTCGGCCCGCTGCTTGGCTGGCCGTATTTCCTCGTGGACGAAGCCGACGACGGCTTCGTGAAACCCAACAACCAGGAATCCGGCGGGCAATCCTCCTGCGAGACGCGCTACATCCGCGCTCTAGTCGATTGCGGTCTCAGGCTCGGCCTGGACGGTCTGGTCGCCAATGCGATCTTTCGAGAGGCTGAGTCCCTCAACATCTACGCATTCGGACAGATGTGTCGCTCGGCTGAGCTGACGCCGGAGCGCTTGATCGACCAGTACGCTGGTTTCATTGCCGACGAGAAGACGAGGGGCGTTCTGGGGCGAGTCCTCCGCTACATTGAGAATCACAGCAATTGGCAGAACAGCCTCCCAGCTTCGTACCGTCTTAAAGACTTCGCCCTGCCGCACGCCTTATCGGCGCCGGTAGCGCTGGACCTGCTAGCTCAGGTCAAGCCCCGTCTTCAGCCGGCAATTCCGCTCTTGGAACCGCCGGCTACTTACCTGGGCCGCCTGCAGAAACGGTTGGAAGCCATCGCTGCCGGGCATATCGGCGGCACCTCAGGCTAAGCGCAACCGAGACTCTGTGCCGATCGGACCGCTTTCCCGAAGAACGGAGGTCGCTCATGGTCGATCCGAACGAGCAAGGCGTGGTCGTTGTACGTGGCGGGAGCGACGGCTTCGCCCAGGAGATCACGGCGGGGCGCCATCGTCTGACGGCCGACGAGCCGGTGTCCGCCGGGGGGACCGATCGGGGGCTTGGGCCCTACGAGCTGCTCCTGGCAGGCCTCGGCGCCTGAACCTCCATGACGATCGCGCTGTATGCGCGAAGGAAAGGGTGGCCGCTCACCGGCGTGACGGTTCGCCTGCGCCATTCGAGGATCCACGCCGACGACTGCGCCGAATGTGAGACCCAACAGGGCATGCTCGATCGGATCGAGAGCGAGATCGCAGTGGCCGGCGAGTTCACCGAAGAGCAGCGTACCCGACTACTCGAGATCGCCAACAAGTGTCCGGTCCATCGGACCCTGACATCGGAGATCAACATTCGGACGACGCTCGTTTGATGACGCGTCCTAGCCGATGTCCAGCAGCACCTTCAGCACCCCGGGTCGCTGTGCGTGCTCGAACGCCGTGACGGCCCCGGTGAGCGGGTAGCGCGCGTGGATCAGCGGCTCGACCGCCACCCGTCCTTCCGCGAGTAATCGCAGCGCCGGCGCGAACGGCCCGCAGCGCGAGCCGACCAGCGTCAGCTCATTCACCACGACCGCAGCGGCATCGAGCGTCAGCGCTCCGGCGTACGTGCTCTTCAGCACGAGCGTGCCGCGCGGCCGCACGGCGCGCTGTGCCACCGCGAAGCCTTCGGGATTGCCGGTGCACTCGACAGCCACGTCGAAGTCCCCGCGCGCCGCTCGGTCGGCGCGGCCGGTCTCGATGCCCCGCGCGGCGAGCTGGGCCAACTTGGCTTCGTGCCGTCCGACCACGAGCAGGGCGCAGCCGGTGAGTGCGAGCGTCTGTGCCACGAGCTGACCGAGCTTCCCGGCGCCCACCACCAGCACACGGTCGCGGGGACCGATCGGGACCTGCTCCTGGATCTCGAGCGCGGCCGCGAGCGGCTCCGTGAACACCGCGGCGTCCGTGGCCACGGCGTCGGGGACCGGATGCAGGTTCTCCGCCGGCAGGATGAGGTAATCGGCGAACGCGCCGTGGCGGCTCACGATACCGAGCACCGTGCGCCGCGTGCAGTGGGTGCGCCGGCCCGCGAGACACGCGCCGCACACGCCGCACACGGCGTTGATCTCACCGACGACGCGGCGGCCGACAAGCGCCGATGGACCGCGCTCGACGACGCCGACGAACTCGTGGCCGGGGATGCCGGTGTAGGGGTAGTACCCGCGCGTGAGCTCGATATCGGTGTTGCAGATTCCGGCGCGCAGCACGCGTACGAGCGCTTCGCCCGAAGGCGGCTCGGGGATCCGAACGTCGTCCCGCATGCGCAGGCGGCGCTCCTCCAGCCACAGAGCCCGCATGCCCGGTAATATGCCGCCGTGTCGTTGACAGGGCCTCCGGCTTCGTGCTAGTTCTCGGCGCGATGAGCGATCTGCCGTCCCTTCCGCCCTGGGCCAAGACACTCCAGCGGCGCATCCGCCAGCGTGGTATCGATTTCTTCATCCTGCACGGGCCCGGCGTGCGGGACCTCCATGCGCTCGGCGCCCGGCGCTTCGGCACGATCGGCGATTGCCTCGCCCAGGTGATTCTGAACGACCGCTCGGCCATCGTCACGTACGACCGCGGCGCGGGGATCGGGTTCTCGGATCGGGACGTCGAGAACGACTTCAAGACG
>DASPXD010000239.1:0-8464 GCA_035637435.1 Gemmatimonadales bacterium | reverse complement strand
GCCCGTCCTGACAGGATCGCTGGGCCGGTATACGGGTCAATGGTCGGTGCGCGCCGGAGCGCGCGGAGATCGGTGATCATGCGATCGACCGCGTGCAGAACCGTTTGATCGTCGGGCAGTCCCGCGGCTGTGGCGGCGAAGAACGACTCGTAGCGTGGCAGCTCCATGCCGTCATCGGCCTTGCTGAACGCGGCGATGATAAGCCGGTAGCCGGGCTGCGACGTCTGAATCTCGGTGCCCTCGCTGTTCACGTACCAATGCGTCTCGACGGTCGCGGTGAAGAACGCGTTCGCGCCGTAAATGTCGTGCTGTTGCGCGAACGGCGCGGTATAACGCCGCAACTTCTGCTCCCACGCGCTGCGGTCGACGGTGAGCACCAGCGCCGGCTCGACGTAGCGCTCCGGTGACTCACGCGAGAAATCGGGTGACGAATCCTCCGGAGCGACGCGCAGCCTCGCGTTGGTACGCGCATCGCTCAACTGCTCGACGGCATTGCGGTAGCGCTGTTGGGTCTCATACCACAGCGCCGCCCGAATGGCCATGGGATCGTCGTCGATGGGAATATCAACAGAGGCGTTGAAGAACCGGGCAAAGTTGGGGAACTCGCCACGGGCGTGAGTATTGTCGAAGGCGTACGAGCCGATGCGGAGCTGCACGTCGAGGGCACGTCGGCGTTCGTCGCCGCGATCGGTGATCGCGCCAAAAGAACTGCTCGCGCTGAACTCCTGGACTTCCGTAATGTCGTAGCCGATGAAATAGGGAGGTGACGGACTCGTGTGCAATGCGGCGAGGGAGCGAGCCAGCTCGGCTTTCATCGCATCGAGGACGGGTTGCTGCGCGGCCACCCCTGATGGCGCTGCAAGCGCAATGAGCGCGGCCAGCGCCAGCGATTTCTTGGCCATACAGAGAAGCTAACTAACTGGCTGGCGCAAGGGTCATGCCTTGGCGATGAGGATCTGGGGCGGGGCTACTGGGACGGCGTGAGCCGGCTCGCCTTGATCCAGAACCAATCGTCGGGGAATCCGAGCTTCCCGTCGCCGTGGATCATTGCGGGGTAACCGTACTGGGGGTCGTACGCGACCTCGAGAACGTCCACGCGCCTCGCACTTTGCTCGACATCGTCGAACAAACCCTCGACTGTGTACCGCGACCAGGGCTCGCGCGGCGGGCCCAATGCCTTGCCCGTGGTGTCGTACAGCCTCACTGCCACACCGCCCCGCACTTCGAGGATCGCCGGATTCCCCGGCCATGAACAGAAGCATCCGACCGCGATCTGAATGCGGTAATCGGTGACGTGCCGCGCACGCCACGATTCACGGCGTGTGGCTAGCTCGCGCAGCAGCGAGTCGCGCTCGCCAGGTGTGAGCGGAACGGTCCAACGCCTGCCAACACCCAGCACATTGTTGCCAGGCGGCAGCACCTCGGTGGGCGGCGGCGGGAGCGGGGCTGGAGGCGGGGCCGGAGGCGGCGCGGGAGGTGGAGATGGCGAGTGACGATGTGCCCCACACGCCGTGCTGAACGCCAGGAGCGCCACCACAAGCGGCACACGCAACATGGCTACCATCCCAGGCGAATGAAGTAGACAACGTAAAACACGAACCAGATGGAGGCGAGGAGGGCAACCCAGCGCGTCGCGTGCTGCTCGATCGAACGCGCACACACGGCATGCGCGAGGGCGGCCAACGCGAACACCGGCGCGATCCGCACGACGCGCGCAAACACGGTCCACAGCAGTACGGCGCTGAGCGACATCCCCAGCGAGAACGCCATGCCGGCGTAGACCTTGAGCGGCACGCCTCCAACGATCAGCAGCAGGGTATAGGGCAGACCGCTCGCCCCCAGCAACAGCCGCACGTGTTCGAGCATGCTCCACGGTATCCCCGGTACGGCGGCCAGGAAATTGACGTACGCCACACCTCCCGCGGTCAACAGGAAAATCACCGTGACCGCGACGAGCGAGCCGGCAAGCGAGGCGATCCAGGCCGTGGCGCCCGAGCGCAGCGAGAATAGCGTGGCGAACGTCACGTACACGTCGGGGACTATGAAGAAGAAGAGCCCTTCAGCGAATCCCCATGCGAAGCCGGCCCACCCGGCCCGCCGCTCATCCCGCGCGAGTCGGGGAATCCGCTCTGCGAGCAAGAAATCCAAAGTATAGCAGTACGAGAGCAAGGGCTTGCACGACGTGATAGAGCGCGTTGTGGTCGAAATAGACCGGGTGGATCGCGATGCGCGCTTGTTGCAACAGGGCCGCGAGCATGGACAGCGCCAAACCGCCCGAGATCAGCATCCAGCTGGCGTTCCCGGGGCGTGACGCCTGATACTGCGCCGCAAAGAGCATCAGAATGACCGTGGGTGCGTACAAGCGCGTGACGGTCGTGAAGGATTCATCGACGAACAAAATGATGCAGGCAAACAGCGAGCAGTAGCCCAACACGATGGCGCGACGAACCCCGGGCCGGACATCAGGGGCGAGCCGGGCGAAGAAAATTGTCAGCGCCATATCGAGCAGCGACCCGGCGACGACGGCGATCGAAAACGCGACCAGTAACCAGACGACGAATCCGGCAGCGGTCGCCGTTTTGGCGGGAAAGGCGGCATGAAACAGTGCGCCCCACAGCGCAGCGCTCGCGAGTCCCAGCATTACGATTGCGCCTCGGCGCGACCACCCGCCTCTCGGGCGCCCCCCCCCCAGGCGCCAGGCGAAATATGTACCCAGCGCCGCGAGGCCGAGATCCGTGAACACCACGTCGGGATCGGGAATCGTGATCATTGATCGCGCAGTTGTTTCGCGCGCACCGGCTGGTCAGAGATGACCCCATACGGATGACGGGCCAGCGCGGCGCGGATGTCGGGTTCCTCATTCACCGTCCAGATGAATACCGGCCATCCCTTGGCGATCAGCCGGTCGGTGACTGCGGCGGGGACCTCGTGATTGATACTGAGCAGGTCGGGCCGGATGATCTTGCGCATGGCGCGGCGAATGAACTCGCGGCGGACTATCCACGGCAGGTTCACGCGATCTTCCGGCTTGATTTCCGCGAGCAGCTGCGGGTTCCAGTTGGTGTCCATGAAGATGAAACAGGTGCGCACCCGCGGGTCGAGATGCTTCACCCGGTAGAGCACGAAGGGATTGAACGAGCTCAGCACGACGTGCTCGTAGGCGTCATGGCGACGGATGATGTCCACCGCCCGGCGCTCGATGCCGGTGGCGCCGAGGCCCGGGACCTTGAGCTCGGTCATCAGAATTCCGCCGCGGGCCATCACCGTCCGCACGAAATCCTCGAACGTGTGCACGGTCGCGCCGTGAATCGTGGGGTTGTACTTGGGGCCGAGATCGAGCGCCAGCATTTCGGCGGTCGTCTTGTCGCGCACCCGCCCCGTCCCCGACGTCAGCCGGTCCACGCTCAAATCATGAAAAATCACGATCTCGCTGTCCTTCGTGAGCTGGCCGTCCATGTCCACGCCGTCCACCCCCGCCGCGAGGGCGTGCTCGACGGCATACAGACTGTTGTCGGGACCGAGATTCCCGAAGCCGCGGTGCGCGAACACCAGCGGTCGGGCCGGACGCGGCACCAGCGTGCCGTGATAGGCCGGCTCGTAACAGGAGAGATAGCCCCCGAGCAGCACGACGCCGAGCAGGATCACGCCCAGCGCCCGCCCGACGGACCGTCTAGTGACCATAGGTCTCGTAGAACCGGCTGCTGAACAGCTCCCCCGGATCGTAGAACCGCTTGCGCTCGAAGGCGCGGGTCGCGCTGGGATAGGCGCGGTGCAGCTGCTCCACGGTGGGATAGAGCTGATAGGTGAGGTAATACGTGCCGCCGCAGGCGATGGCCGCGTCCACCAGCTGCCGAGTCACGTCGCGTGCGTGCGCCTGCGCGTCGGGCGCCAGGCCGACGTTGCTCATCTGGATGATGGCGAAGGCCGGGCGCTGCGGAGCATAGGCCAACACCGGCGTGGCGTTGGGTGCCACGTAACGCACCGTCGAGCTGATCACATTCATCCGGCCGGCCACGAGAATCTCGCGGAAGCGGTCCATGAACGGGACGAAGTTTTCGACCGGGACGTAATACTCCTGGATGATGTCGGTATTGCGGCGAGAGTGATACTGCAGCAGCTCGAGCGGCGCGAGCGGCGGCCGCATCGCGTTGTTGCGCGACACCACGCGGTGCTCCCCGGCGCCGAGCTCGAGCTTCTTCTGCAGCGACCAGCGCCATCGCTTGGCCCAATCGTAGCGCCGCGACAGCTCCAGAAAAAAGCGGTCGCGCCAGACGTGCGCCTCTTCCGTCAGCGCGAACGAGGCGTCCGCGCCCCCCCCCCCGGGCTGCGCGCGCCGCCAGGTCACGACCACCAGCTCGCGGAGGAATGAGTCCGGCGATGGATCGATCGAGGGGCGCACGAGCAGCAACGCAATCCCGGAATCGGGGGCGATGTGTTGCGCGAAGTATGCGGGGAACGCCGTGTAGTCCATCACCACCGCGTTCTGCTCGTACAGCTCGTCGCGCGTCACCCGCAGCGTGACGTCGAGAATCACGCCGTACATGCCGTAGCCCCCGATCACCAGACCGAACAGCTCCGGGTGCTCGGTGCGCGACACGTCCACGACGCTGCCGTCGGCGAGCAGCAGGCGAAAGCGCTGCACGACCTCGACGATTTGCATGACGTCCACATCGCGGCCGTGGGCGTTGGCGCTGAGCGTGCCGCCGACCGTGAAGATATTGGACGACTGCATCACCTTCAGGGCCAGCCGGTGCGGCGCGAGCGCGCGCTGCACCTCGTCCCAGGTGGCGCCGCTCTCCACGGTGACGGCCGGCGTGATCGTGTCGATGGCGAGCACGCGGTTGAAGGTCCGCATGTTCAGCACCACCCCGCCCGCCGTATAGGTGTGCCCCCCCTGGCTGTGGCGGGAGCCCGCGACCGACACCTTCAGCCCCCGCTGGCGCGCGTCGCGCAGCACGGCTTGCAGCTGCTCGACATCCCGCGCGGCGGCGACCGCGGCGACCCGCGCGGGGGCGATGCGGGCGACGTCGGCGGCGAGCAGGGGATCCTGCCGGCGCAGCAGGTCGCCGTAGGACACCACGAACGTGCTGCCGTACAGCACGACGGCCAGCAGGACGGCCGCGGCGAGCGACAGCCACGTCCGGGCGCGGCCGCGCATGCCTACACCTTTCCTCCCTGCTGTGCCCATTGCTGGCGCCGCTGCTCGACGCTGTGCGCGAAATCCTGCTGCCGCTTCGTGAACGTCGCCGACAAATCGTCACTGTAACCGTAGATCGCCCACGGCGCGCGCTGTTGCACGTATTCCAGGAGCTCGTGCACCTTCTTTTCCTTCCCCGGAATCGTGGCCTTGCCGCCATAGCATTGGATGATCGCTTCGTACGTCTTTCCGGTGGGAATGAAGTTCACGCTGTGCTTGGTGATCTTCTTGTACGCCCACAACACATCCTGGAAGCGCAGCACGTTGAACGTGAAGAAGCTCGACCGCACCAGATACTTGTTCCCGAGCCGCCAACCCGCCTTCGCCGTCAACATGGGATTGTCGAATTCGCGCTCGGCTTCGACCGCGACGCCCATCGGGTCCCCGCCCCATTTCGCGATGCGCCGCGCCAGCGGATGGCCCTCGGGATTGCGCCAGGCGCGAAACGCCGGAACGGCCTGCCACACGAACAGCAGCAGAAACACGATGCCGACGGCAATCACGACGTAGCCGGGGCGCCGGAACGAATCGCCGTCGAGATAGAACGGATAGAAGCTGCGGCGCAGCGACCGCATCTCCTTGCTGTCGAACAGTTGACTCTCGAGCTCCGCCGGCCACGGCATGAGCTTGCCCTCGGCTACTGGGGACGCGGCGCCAGCGGTGCGCACGACCAGAAAACGATGCCCAAAGACGAGCGCGCGATAGGCACCCGATTCCTCCCGGCTCGTCTCCACTCCGTTCTGGGTGTGGACGCGGTATTGCCGCAGCCCGGTGTCGAGCACCTTCTCCCCAGCGACGTGCGCGTAGTAGCGCGGCGTGAACGAGACATCACGGATTGAATCGAGATCGGCCTGGGTCAGCGCATACGGGCCGCGCACAAAGTTCGCGATGTAGCGCTGATCACTCATCATTGCCAGCACACCGATCACGAGCACCAGCGTCCAGGTGAAGCAGCGGCGGAAGGACGTCGCACGAATGCGCTTGGCAATCCAGTTTTCCATGATCGGCCTCGGCGAAAAGTCGGGCCACACTATAGCGAACGCCGCTGCCGGAGGGTAGCATAAAGCCTTATGCGTTATCTCCCATGCGTTTCCGCGATCGCGCTGACGGTGCTCTCGGCATGCCAGAAGCCTGCGGCCAAGTCCCCGCCCCCCGGCGATAATTCCGCCCGTCCCGACTTCCACAATCCCGCCGATCCCGCGTTCGCGACGCAGGCGCCGGACAGTTTCCGCGTGCGCTTCGCGACGACCAAGGGCGACTTCGTCATCGAGGTCCATCGCGCGTGGGCACCGCTCGGCGCCGACCGCTTTTACAACCTCGTGCGGTCAGGCTTCTACGACGGCGTGCGCTTCTTCCGCGTCCTGCCGGGCTTCATGGCGCAATTCGGGATTCACGGCGACACCGCCGTCGTGGCGGCGTGGCGCGAGCGCGTGTTCCCCGACGATCCGGTGCGCCGCACCAACGGGCCCGGCATGGTGACGTTCGCGACGGCGGGTCCCGGCACCCGCACGACGCAGGTGTTCATCAACTTCGTCGACAACAGCCGGCTCGATGGCATGGGCTTCGCGCCCTTCGGGCGCGTCGTGTCAGGGGTCGACGTGATCAGCAAGCTGTACGGCGGCTATGGCGAGGGCGCGCCCCGCGGCCGCGGCCCGGATCAGATGCGCTTGAACATCGAGGGCGAGAAGTATCTCGCCCGGCAGTTCCCCAAGCTCGACAAGATCCTCACGGCGACCGTCGAGTAAGCGCCCGCAGTCGACCCGCCGCCTCGCCATTGGTCGAGTCGCGCTTCACCGCCTCCTGGAACGCGGCGACGGCGGCCGCGGTGTCGCCTTTCAGCAGATTGATATTGCCCCGGAATGTCGCCAGGTTCGACGATGCCGGGAATTGCTCTTCGTTGAGTCTCAAGATTGCAAACGCCTCGTCGTATTTTCCCGCCCGCGCCAGCCGGAACGCCGCGATGTTGAGCGTCGGCTCGCCGAAATCGTAGGACGCGCGGCCGTAATAGCGCTCGCGCAGCGCGCGGTAGGCCCGCACGGCGGAATCGGCGCCCGACGTCTGCGCGGTTTCCTGCACTAACTGTTCGAGCGGCATCGGCCGGCTCACGCCGCGATGACACGTCTGGCACGTCACCTCGACGTGTGACGTCATCTGCGCGTGCTCGGGGAGCGTGTCGACCCGCCGGTTGATCTCTTCGACCATCCGCATCATCTGCCGCGCGGTGAGCTTGGTGCGTTTCTCGTCCTTGGCGAAGTCGAACTGACCGAGCGGCATCCCTTCCTGGCCGACGTGGCAGAACGGGCAGCGCACGCCGAGGGCGCCGGTGAAGTTGCGCATGATGCCGACGACCTGCATCACGGGCGTGTTTTTGGGAATGATCTTGACGTTGATGAGCGAATCGGGAGGAAAGTGGCCGGGGGCCTGCGCTGCAAGAGCGCCAGGGGCGGCAAGGACGCCAAGGGCGATGATCAGCGGACGGAGTGTCATCAGAGAAACCTACATCCCCTTGCTCCTCAGCCACGTCAGGGACGCGTTCGCGACTTCCTTCCAGCCGTTATCGACCGTGAGTGAATGGCCGCGGTCGGGGAACACTTGATAGTCGGTCACGCTCGGCGCCTTGCGGTACAATTTGTACGCGGCGCGCGAGACAACCTCCGGCACGGTGTGGTCCTTGCCACCGCCGGTGATGAGCAGCGGCCCGCGCGTCGCCTTGGTGTTCACCTTGGCCGGCGTGTTGGGGAAAACGTTGGCCAACGCCGCTTCGAACAGCGGTTTCCCCGGCGCCGGGATGTGGTACCTGGCGTGCAGCGCGTTCGATTCCTGCTCGGAGAGCGTGTTGCCGAAGCCGAAGTAGAACTGCTTCGGCGTTTGCGCAATCGCCTTCTTGTAATTGAACGGATTGCCCAGCACCGGGAACGCGCTCCTGAGCTGCGCCAGCGGCAACGGCAGCACGCCGCGGATCTGCGCCGGATCGAGCGCCACCGCCGCGGACGCGAGTCCCATGCCCAGCAGCTTCTGTGCGACGAGCCCGCCGAACGAATGGCCGATCACGATCGGTTTTGCCGGCAGCGCGCGAATGATCTTGGCGTAATGCTCGACGACGTCATCGATGCCCACATTGGCGAGGCGCTCCGGATGCGCGTTCGCCTCAGCGACGGTCGCCGGGTCACCGGGCCAACCGGGAGCGATGGGATCGTAGCCGGCGGCGCGGAACAGCTCGACCCAGGGCTTCCAGGAATCGGCATGGAGCCAGAGGCCGTGAATGAA
>DASPXD010000238.1:0-50205 GCA_035637435.1 Gemmatimonadales bacterium | reverse complement strand
GCCGAGATCGAATACGACGTCACCGTACATCTGCACGAAGCGGCGGTACGAGTCGTAGGCGAAGCGGGGATTCTTGGACCCGGCGATCAACCCCTCGACCGTCTGGTCGTTGAGGCCGAGGTTGAGAATCGTCTCCATCATGCCGGGCATCGACACCGCCGCACCCGATCGCACCGACACGAGCAGCGGATTCTTCGCGTCGCCAAACCCCTTCTTGGTGACGCGCTCGAGATGCTTCAGATGGCGGTCGACTTCCGCGCGCAGCGCGGGCGGAAACGTGCCGTCTTCGAGGTACGCGATGCACAGCTTGGCGGAGATCGTGAACCCGGGAGGAACGGGCAGGCCCAGATTGGCCATCTCGGCGAGTCCGGCGCCCTTGCCGCCGAGGATGTCGCGCATCGCGGCCGAGCCATCGGCGCGACCGTTGCCGAAGAAGTAGACGTGCCGTTCGACGGACATATCCTAAAACTGGAGGCGTTGCCCCTACACGGCCATGGTCACCTGGATAGGGGCGGATTGGCGGGCACGTTGGGTGTCGTCGGGGATCGCGGTGGGGTATTGGCCGGAGAAGCAGGCGTCACAGAACTCGCCCTGATCGCCTCCCATGGCGCGCTTCATGCCTTCGAGCGAGAGGTAGCCTAACGTATCGACGCCCAAATGCTTGCGGATCTGCTCCAGCGAATGGCTGGAGGCGATGAGCTCCGACTTGGTCGGCGTATCGATGCCGTAATAGCACGGTCCCGTGATCGGCGCCGAGGCGACGCGGAAGTGGACCTCCTTGGCGCCGGCTTGGCGAATCATCTGCACGAGCTCCCGGCTCGTCGTACCGCGGACCAGCGAGTCGTCGACCACGACGACCTTCTTCCCCTGGAGCACTTCCCGCACCGGGTTGAACTTGATTTTGACCTTGGCGTTGCGGGCGGCCTGCGTCGGGTTGATGAACGTGCGTCCCACGTAATGGTTGCGGATCAGCGCGTGCTCGAGCTTCAGGCCCGACTGCTCCGCAAAGCCCAGCGCCATGGCGTTGGATGAGTCGGGAACGGAGAAGACGCATGCCGCACCCGCGGCGGGATGCTCGCGCGCCAGCTCGCGACCGAGCGCGCGGCGTACGCGATCGACCGAGCGCCCAAAGATCGTGCTGTCGGGCCGCGAGAAGTACACCAGCTCGAAGATGCAGCGCTTGCGGGGTTTCGCCGGGAGGGCCGGAAGCTTGTCGATCTCGGGTGGCGAGCCTTGAATGCGCAGGAATTCGCCCGGCTCCAGCTCCCGCACCGTGGTAGCGCCGATCAGATCGAGCGCGCACGTCTCCGACGCGACGACGTAGCCTTCACCGAGTTTGCCGAGCCAGAGGGGGCGGAAGCCGCGCGGGTCGACGATGGCATACAACGTCCGGCCGATCGTGACGACCAGCGAGTACGCGCCTTCGACCCGCTCCAGTGCATCGAGCAGCTGATCTTCGGGCTCGCGCGCCTCGGAGCGGGCGATCAGGTGGATCAGCACTTCGCTGTCCGACGATGTCTGGAAGATCGAGCCCTTGGCGACCAGATCGGCGCGCAGCGAGTCGGCGTTCGTGAGGTTGCCGTTGTGCGCGAGCCCCAGCGGCCCTTCGTGGTACCCGGCGAGAATCGGCTGCGCGTTGGCAAGGACCGAGGAGCCGGCCGTCGAGTAGCGCGTGTGCCCGATCCCCACGTCGCCGGGGAGATCTGCGAGCACGCGCTCGCTGAAGACGTCCGAGACGAGTCCCATGTCGCGATGTGCGCGGGCCACACCTGCTCCATCCACCGCGACGATGCCGGCCGATTCCTGGCCGCGGTGCTGCAGGCTGTAGAGCCCCAGATAGGTGAGGCGCGATGCGTCGGGGACGCCCGCTACGCCGATGATGCCGCACATCTTGCGATCAGTCTCCCATGCGTCGAGGAATGGCGTTGAAATATACGTCCCGGAGCCGGCTGACAGGCTGCTCTACGCCGCCGTCTCGCAGGGCGATGCGGAAGGCCCCGTCGCGCGCGCCCACCGTGCCGCAGCGCAGCGCCGCAACGCCCAGCTCGCCGGCTAGTGCCTGCACCGCGCCGGTGCGCTCGGGGGAGCAGGTAATGACGGCTCGCCCGTGGGATTCGCTGAAGAGAAGCTCGTGCGTGGTGAGTGGTGCGTGGTACGCGGTCAAATCGACGTCGAGACCGAATCCGTGTTCCTGATAGGGTCCGCCCATCGCGACTTCCGCCATCGCCACGCCCAGGCCGCCGTGCGAGCAGTCGTGCGCGGAGCGGAACAGGCCGCCCCCCCGCTCAGCGCCGGTGACGAGGAGCTCGATCAAACGCTGCTCGGCCTCCAGGTCCACGCGGGGCGGCTGGCCTCCGAGAAACTCGTGACACACCTCCCAATACGCTGAGCCGCCCAGCTCGGCGCGTGTTTCACCCAGGACGAACACGACGTCGCCGGTCGCACGCGCGTGACTCGGCACGGCGCGGTCGGCACGCGTCAGCAGGCCGATCATCCCGACGACCGGGGTCGGATCGACCGCGCCCGTCGGACTCTCATTGTAGAACGAGACATTGCCGCCGGTGACCGGCGTACCGAATGCGCGGCAGGCGTCGGCGATGCCGCGACACGCTTCGCGAAACTGGTGGAAGACGGCGGGACGCTCCGGGTTGCCGAAATTCAGGCAATCGGTGATGCCGAGCGGTCGTGCCCCCGTGCACGCGACGTTGCGCGCGGCCTCGGCGACGGTCGCCTTGCCGCCCTCGTACGGATCGAGGCGCACGTACCGGCTGTTGCAGTCCGTCTTCACCGCAATGCCGAAGTCCTCGTGCCGGACGCGGATCACGCCGGCGTCACCACCGGGCGGGATTACGGTGCTGGCCTGGACCGTGGAGTCGTACTGTTCGAACACCCATCGTTTGCTGGCAACCGGCGGCGAATCCAGGAGCTGCAGCAGCGCTTCGGAAGGAGCAGGGAGCACGGAGCGGGGAGCAGGACGCGCTGCGCGAAGCTCGGCGATCCGAGGATCTTCCTTAGCTTCCGGATGATAGACCGGGCAGTCGTTTACCAGCTTCTGTCCTGGAATCTCGACGACGACTTTGCCCTGCCAGGTACAGCGATACATGCCGTCGTCCGTGACCTTCCCGATCGGCGTCGCGGTGAGCTCCCACTTCGCGGCGATCGCCTGGACCTCCTTTACGCGGTCGCTCTTCGCCACGACGAGCATCCGCTCCTGCGACTCGGAGAGCAGAATCTCGTACGGCGTCATCCCCGGCTCGCGGGTCGGGACGCTGGACAGGTCGATCTCGACGCCCACGCCGCCGCGCGCCGCCATTTCCGCCGAGGACGACGTCAAACCCGCGGCGCCCATGTCCTGAATGGCGACGATGTGCCCCGAGGCGATCAGCTCGAGGCTCGCTTCGAGCAGCAGCTTTTCCGTGAACGGATCGCCTACCTGGACCTGGGGGCGGCGCTGCTCGCTTTCGCGCGTCAGCTCCTCGGAGGCGAACGACGCGCCATGTATGCCGTCGCGGCCCGTGCTCGAGCCGACGGCGAGGAGGATGTTGCCGACACCGTGCGCGGCGGCCTTGATCAGCTCCTTCTCCTTCAGCACGCCGACGCACATGGCGTTCACCAGCGGGTTGCCGGAATAGCCGGGCGCGAAATCGACCTCGCCGCCGAGCGTGGGCACGCCGACGCAGTTGCCGTAGTCGCCGATCCCGCGCACCACGCCCGCGAACAGATAGCGATTGCGCGCCTCGTCGAGCGGGCCGAAGCGGAGGCTGTTGAGCAGGGCGACGGGGCGGGCTCCCATCGTGAAGACGTCACGGAGAATCCCGCCGGCACCCGTGGCCGCCCCCTGGTAGGGCTCGACCGCGGACGGGTGGTTGTGGGATTCGATCTTGAACGCGACCGCCCAGCCATTCGGGAGCCGCAACACGCCGGCGTTCTCCCCCGGTCCCTGGACGACCTGGGGCCCCGTCGTGGGAAATGTCTTGAGGACCGGCCGCGAATGCTTGTAGGAGCAGTGTTCGCTCCACAAGGCGGAGAAAATGCCCAGCTCGGGGAACGTCGGCGTCCTGCCGAGCATGGCTTCGATGCGCGCGTACTCTGCGGGTGTGAGGTTGTGCTCCTGCACCAGCTCGGGGGTGATGACGGGGTCGGTCACTTCCGCGTTACGCCCTTGACGACGGCGCGAAACACCCGGCCGAGCACATTGGGCGCCGAGGTCTTCATCAGCGCCTCCGCTTCACCGGCGTCGAACCAGACGCCGTGACAATGCGTGCACTGGTCGATCTGGATCCCGTCCCAGTCGTGCGTGATGAGGTCATATCCGCACTTGGGGCATTTCATGTAATGCTTCTTGCGATCGCTCTCGGCCGCGGCTTGCTGCACCGCGGCGCGCTGTTGCCGCAGCAGCTCGGCGTCGCGGCGCGCGAAGTATTCGTCTTCGTTCTTACTCGGCTTGTCGTGGGTCATGGTGGAGATGCTGGAGGTACGATCCGGAGCGTGTCGCCGCCGGGGTTCGCGACCGGAACCCGTCCGGGGGGTGACGACGATTCGCCCGAATAGCGGTGGCCGTCCCAGCGCAGGATTGCATCCACCACATGGCCGTCTTTCAGCGTGACGACGTCCATCGTGCCGCAGGTGTACTCGCAGCCGTTCTGGTAGAAGAGATAGGTGTATTGGCCCACGCGCCGCACGGCGGCGGGCGCCGCCCACAGCTCATAGATCTCGCGCTCGCTCATGCCGGGATTGACGGTGCCCGTGTCGTTCGAGATGTACGGCGCGTCACGCGTGAGTGCCTGGCCCTGTGGTGCCGCGGGTGGTCGCGGACGCCGCGGCCGCGCCTGCTCTTGCTCCGTGACAACGGGGGCGGCCGCCGTATCGGTCGGGGGACGCACGGGCGCCGCCGGCGGTGCCTGGGCCGTGGACCGGCCCCGCAGCTTGTCCCACGCCAGCTTCAGTTTGGCTTTTGCGGTGTCAATCTGGTCACACCCTGAGGTGGCGACCATCAACAGCGCGCATATCGCCAGCGTGCTGCGTCGCATTGCGAGCCTCCAGAGAGAGGAAGACGCGGGCGCCATCCTGACCACCTAGGACCTGCGCGTTACGGCGCTCCGGGTGCGGCATAATTCCTACGACGTTGCGGCCGGGGTTACAGACACCGGCAATATCGTGCATCGACCCGTTCGGATTCTCGGTGACGTAGCGCAAGACCACCTGGGCATTGGCCTCGAGCTCCGCCGCCGTCTCGGGATCGGCCACGTAGCGCCCATCGCCGTGCGCGATCGGCAGCGTCAGCGCTTCGCCGCGCTCGTAGCTTCCCGTGAACGGCGTGTCGGTGGCCTCGACGCGCACCCGCACGGGGCGAGACAGGAACTTGAGATGCTCGTTGCGCATCAGCGCGCCGGCCAAAAGTCCCGCCTCGCACAGAATCTGGAACCCGTTGCAGATGCCGAGCACGGCCCCACCGGCGCGTGCATGCGCCGTCACCGCCCTCAGCACCGGCGAAAACCGGGCGATGGCGCCCGAACGCAGGTAGTCGCCGTAACTGAAGCCGCCGGGCAGGATCACCGCATCGGCCTGCTGCAGGTCGGTATCGCGGTGCCAGACGAAGTAAGCGTCCGACCCCGCCGCCCGCGCCGCATCGAGGGTGTCGGCATCGCAATTCGAGCCCGGAAAGACGACTACTGCGACACGCTGCATTCGTAGTCCTCGGTCACCGGATTGGCGAGCAGGCGGTCGCACATCGTGCGTGCTTTGGCCGCCGCTTCTTCACGGGTTGCGGCCTGGACCTTCAGGACCAGATGCTTGCCGGCCCTGACACTGGCGACCTCACCGAAGCCGAGCGCCTGCAGCGCGTGCTGTACCGCCTGACCCTGGGGATCGAGCAGCGCCGCGCGCGGCATCACCCGGATTTCTACCGTGTACGCGCTCATGCCGCTCCCGGGCGTCGGGGCCCCCCCCCTCCCGCGCCGCCGCGATAATTCTGGTCGTTGTCATCGATAACAATCGGACCGGCGATCTCCGCCTCCTCGTCCTCGGCGGGCGCCTTGAAGAAGCCCAGCAGGATGGCGCGCCCTACGCCGTAGAACATGTACGCGATGCCCAGCGGAAACACGAACACGTCGTGCTTCCAGATGCCGAATACCAGGATAACAACAATCAGCGCGAGTCCCAATAGTCCGCGGGCGGTGCGGAAGCCAGCGCGCGGCAGTGTCGCGTAGTGGACATTGCTCACCATCAGGATCGTGAGGCCGATCATCAGGAACGTGAGCACCAGGTGCCACGGCAGGGCGCGCAGCGACGTGTAGAGCGCGGTTTGCGTGAACGGATAGTAGGTGGCCAGCGTCATCCCGGCGGCGGGAGAGGGCAGGCCGATGAAGTACGTCTTGGCGCGTCCCGCCTGCGTCACGTTGAACCGCGCCAGCCGGATCGCCGCCGCCATCACGTAGAAGTAGCAAAAGATCCACGCCGCCGGGCCGCCGTTCACGAATTCGATCTGATACATAAGGAAGGCGGGCGCCACGCCGAAGCTCACGATATCCACAAGACTGTCGAGCTCGGCGCCGAATCGCGTCCCGGTCCCGGAGATGCGGGCGACTCGGCCGTCGAGGGTATCGAGAATGCCGGCGAAGACGATGAACCAGCTGGCGCGGTAGAACTCGCCGCGCGTCGCCAACACCATCGCCCAGATGCCGAAGAACAGATTGAAGAGCGTGAACAGGCTCGGCACCACGATCACGACCCGGCGGAGCGGCAGCGGGGGCGGTCTCATGCGTACTCCGCCAGGACCGTGCCGCCGACCCGTACGCGATCACCCGGTTTGACCTTGACGACGGGTCGCGCCGACAGCGGCAGGAAGACGTCGGTTCGGGAGCCGAACCGGATCAGCCCGAGACGCGCGCCCTGGGTGACCCGATCACCCGGCTTCGGGTCGGTGACGATACGGCGCGCAATCAGGCCGGCGATCTGGCGCACGAGCACGCGTCCCCGCGGGCCTCGCAGGCCGATCGACACCTGCTCGTTGTCGAGGCTCGCTTTTTCAGACGCGGCGTGGAGGAACTTGCCCTTGTTGTAGTGCACCAATTCGACGCTCGCGTCCACGGGGCAGCGGTTCACGTGCACGTCGAAGACCGACAGAAAAATCGAGATCCGCACCGCGCGCTCCTTCACATACATCGGCTCGTCGATCTCGGTCACGTGCACGACGTGGCCCTCCGCGGCGGCGAGGATGTACCGCTCACCACGCGGGCCTGGGCGAATCGGATCGCGAAAAAAAGCGACGACCCAGACGGCGACGATGCCCAGCACGACCGCCAGCGGCCACCACAGCAGCGCCGCTCCGACCACCAGGGCCCAGGCAACCGCGATGAACGGCCATCCCTCGCGCGCAATCCTCACTCCAGCTCTTGCCCCGTGATGCGACCATACGCATCGCGATATCTCTCGCTTGTTGCGGCAACAACCTCCGGCGGCAGGGCAGGCGGCGGAGCCTCACCATTCCACTTCCCCTGCTTCTTCAGGTCGGCCAGGTAGTCGCGCAGCGGTTGTTTGTCGAAGCTCGGTTGGCTGCGACCCGCCTGATAGCGATCACCCGGCCAGAAGCGCGAAGAGTCGGGTGTGAGAATCTCGTCGATGACGAGCAGCTCACCCTCCGCCGTGGTGCCGAATTCGAATTTCGTGTCCGCAATGATGATCCCGCGATCGGCCGCATACGCGCGGCCCGCTTCGTACAGACTCAGACTGGCGGTCCGCAGCCGTTCCGCCGGCTGCCGGCCGAGGGCGCGCGCCACGTGCGCGAACGTGACGTTCTCATCGTGCCCCGCCTCAGCCTTCGTGGCGGGGGAAAAGATCGGCGGATCGAGACGCGCGCTTTCGGTCAGTCCCCGCGGCAACGGCTCACCCGCCAGCGTGCCGGTCCGCTGGTACTCGGCCCACGCCGAGCCGGCGATGTAACCGCGCACGACGCACTCGAAGGGCACTGGAGTCGCGCGGCGGGTCAGCATCGCGCGACCGGCCAGCTCACCCTGATGCGAGCGGAGCGCGGGGATGCGTGCGACGATGTCGTCGACATTGGCGGTGAGGCAGTGGTGCGGCATGACGGACGCGAGCCGGCGGAACCAAAACGCGCTCATCTGGGTCAGGACAGCGCCTTTGTGCGGCACGGCCTCGCGCATCACGACGTCGAACGCGCTCACGCGATCGCTGGCCACCAGCAGCAGCGTTGCCTCGTCGACTTCGTACACCTCGCGCACCTTGCCCCGGCGCAGCAACGGCCACGGCAGCTGGCTCTGAACCAGTACTCCTCCGGTCATACCTCCACCTCCGCCGCGGCTGCCGCGGGGGCAGTCGCCTGGATGGCACGCATCAGCTCCGGGATCACGCGATCGAGGAACTCGTCCACCTGCTGCGGTGCCCGGCCGACGTACGCGCTGGGATCGAGCTCGCCGGCCGTGGCACGGACACCCAGCCGCTTGAACTCGGGTGTGCGGGCAAGCCGGTCGAGCAGGTTGTCGGCGCCTTGCAGGCTCTGGCCGCGGATGACCTCGTGGAGCTGTTGGCGGTCCCCGCCGGCCTTCACGCCGCGCATCAACAGGCGCTCGGTGGCGAGAAACGGCATCGGGCCGGCGACGTGCTCCGCGATCATCTCCTCACGGACTTCGAGGCCGGCGGCGACGTTGGTGGCGAGCACGAGAATCGCGTCGGTCGCGAGGAATGCCTCGGGAATCACCAGCCGGCGGTTGGCGCTGTCGTCGAGCGTGCGCTCGAGCCATTGCGCGGCCGCGGTGTGCCACGCGTTGCCCTCGAGCTCGATCACGAAGCGCGCGAGACTCGTCATGCGCTCGGCGCGCATCGGATTGCGCTTGTAGGGCATCGCGGAAGAGCCGACCTGTTCGCTCTCGAACGGCTCGAGCAGCTCGCCCTCGTGCTGCAGCAGGCGCAGATCCGTGGCGAACTTCGCCGCCGATTGTGCGATCCCCGACAACACGGCCAGCACCTGTCCGTCCAGCTTGCGCGTGTACGTCTGTCCGGTGATCGGGAGCACCTGCTCGAATCCCATGGCGCGAGACACGCGCTGGTCGAGCTCGGCGACCTTGCCGTGATCGCCCTCGAACAGGTCGAGAAAACTCGCCTGTGTGCCGGTCGTTCCCTTGACGCCACGAAACCGCAGCGTGCCGATCCGATTGAGCAGCTCTTCGGCGTCGAGCGCAAAGTCCTGCATCCAGAGCGTGATGCGCTTGCCGACCGTGGTGAGCTGCGCCGCCTGGAAGTGCGTGTACGCGAGGCAGGGGAGTGCACGATAGCGCCGCGCCAGCTTGCCCATCGCCACGAGGACCGCGCCGATGCGCCCCAACAGCAGCTGCATCGCCTCGCGCATGAGCACAAGATCGGCGTTGTCTGTGACGAAGGCGCTGGTCGCGCCAAGATGAATGAAAGGACGGGCGGCCGGCGCCTGATCGCCGAGGTGGTGGATATGCGCCATCACGTCGTGACGCAGCCGTCGCTCGTATTCCGCGGCCTTCTCGAGATCGGCATCGTCGAGATGGGCCTGCAGCTGCGCCGGCGCGGCGTCGGGAATCGCGAGGCCCAGCTCTTTTTCCCCCTCCAGCAGCGCGAGCCACAGCCGGCGCCACAGGCCGATACGGCGGCGCTCGCCCCAGAGCGCCTGCATCGCGGGAGAGGCGTAGCGCGCCGAGAGCGGCGAAACCCAGCTCAAACCGCGGCCTTCGCTCGCGCGACCAGCTTACTCCAGTCGGCGAGGAATTGATCGAGGCCGCGGTCGGTGAGGGGATGCAGCAGCAGCTTCTTCAGGACGTCCGGCGGCAACGTCGCCACGTCGGCGCCGATCATCGCCGCGTCAATCACGTGGCGCGGGTGGCGCAGCGACGCGGCGAGGATGTCCGTCGCGATGTTGTAATTGTCGAAGATGACCCGCGCTTCGCGGATGACTTCCATCCCCTCCTGCCCGACGTCATCCAGCCGTCCGATGAACGGGCTCACGTACGACGCGCCCGCCTTGGCGGCGATGAGGCACTGGATGCTGGAGAAGCAGAGCGTGACGTTGGTGCGGATTCCCTCCGCGGCGAGCCGCCGCACCGCCACCATGCCGGACTCGAGCATCGGGATCTTGACGACGATGTTTTCGGCGATCTTCGCCAGCTCCTTGCCTTCCTTGACCATCCCCTCGGCGTCGACCGCGACGACTTCCGCCGACACTGGTCCTTCGACGAGCGAGCAGATCTCCTTCAGGACGTCGCGGGGGTCGAGGTCGCCCGCCTGCTTGGCGAGCAGCGAGGGATTTGTCGTAATGCCGTCGATCAGGCCGGCCTGTGCGGCCCAGCTGATGTCCTTGAGGCTCGCGGTGTCGAGGAAAAACTTCATGACGGTGACGCCTCGGCGTAGAGGTCCGGTGGATACTGCACCGCCTCCAGGTACAAGCCCTGGGGCGGAGCGGGCGGACTAGCCGCCAGATTATCGCGTGCAGCAAGCAAACGGGGGAAATCCGCCGGCGGGCGCCGGCCGAGGGCGATGTCGACCATGGTGCCCACGATGAACCGCACCATGTGATGCAGAAACCGATCGGCCTCGACCGTGAACGCCATCCCCCCTCCCGCGATGTCCGCACGCGGCGCCCAGTGCGCAAGCGCCACGCGGCATCGGTAGTGGGCGGTGTTCGCGCCGGCCGCAGCCAGGCCGCGAAAGTCGTGTTCACCGACGAGTGCCGCCGCGGCACTCTCCAGGACGCTGACGTCGAGCGATCGACCGAGCGCCCATTCGTACGGCTTGCGAAACGGCGACGCCGCGGCCTCGTCGGTTCCAATCAGATACCGATAGCGCCGCGCGGTGGCGCTGCGCCGTGCATCGAAGCCGGGCCGCATCAGATGCACCTGCTGAACCCAAATCTCACGCGGCAACAGGGCGTTGAGCGCACGCCGCAAATCCGCCGGCTGGGTCGCCCAACGTGCAGCGCCCAGGAAGCTCACCGCTTGGCCGAGGGCGTGGACGCCCGTATCGGTCCGGCCTGCACCCGTCGCAACCGTCTTGTGACCCATCAACCGCTCCAGCACCGCTTCGAATTCGGCCTGGACCGTGCGGTCGACCGGCTGCCGCTGCCACCCTGCGAAGCCCCCCCCGTCGTATTGGATCACCGCGAGGAAGGGGCGGCTTGTCACGTCGGGAAAGATGCAACTCGTTGTCACTATTTGACAAGGGTGATAGCCTTAATCCCTCATGGATGCCTCGCCACTGCGCCGCGCACTCATCGCACTCGCCAATCGCCAATCGCTGTCCGACGAGCAGACCGCGGAGGCGTTCGGCATCGTCATGAGCGGCGAGGCGACCCCGGCGCAGATCGGCGGCCTGCTCCTGGGGCTCCGTGCGAAGGGCGAGACGGCCGACGAGCTGGCCGGCGCGGCGCGCGCGCTGCGGAATGCGATGATCCGCGTCAGCGCGACCCAGCCGCATTTGGTCGACACGTGCGGTACCGGCGGCGGCACCGTTCCCACGTTCAACATTTCGACGGTTGCCGCTTTCGTCGCCGCGGGTGCGGGTGCGGTCGTCCCCAAGCACGGCAACCGCTCGTATACGTCGCGGTGCGGTTCTGCCGACGTGCTCGAGGCACTCGGCATTCGCATCGTGCTCGACGCCGCGAGCGCGGGTCGCGTGCTGAACGAAGCCCGCGTCGTCTTCCTGTTCGCGCCGAGTTTTCATCCCGCCATGAAACACGTGGGGCCGGTGCGCCGGGAGCTCGGGACACCGACCCTCATGAATCTTGTCGGCCCGCTCGCCAATCCCGCCGGCGTCAATCGGCAGGTGATTGGTGTGGCCGAGGCCGATCGCGCCGCCATCGTCGCCGAGGCACTCGTGCGACTCGGCGCCGAGCACGCGCTCGTCGTGCACGGCCGGGTCGGGATGGACGAGATCTCCCCCCACGGCGTCACGGACGTCTGGGAGGTGAAGGACGACACCGTGCGCACCTGGGAGATCGATCCCGAACGCTTCAGGCTGGGGATCAAGGACGTGGGTGAGCTGCAGGGCGGGGAACCGGCGGCGAACGCCGAGCGATTGGAGCGAATCCTGGGGAATGGATCGGCGGATCCAGCGGGGCTGGCGGCCGTGCTGCTCAACGCCGGGGCGGCAATCTATGTCGCGGGGATCGCGAACTCCCTCGCCGAGGGCATCGGCCGGGCTCGCGAGGTGGTCGCCTCCGGAGCGGCGCGCGCGGCGCTCGATCGGCTCCGGAAGGCGACCGCTAGTACTTCCTGATGACGCCGACGACGACACCCTGCACGATTACGTCCCGTTCGTTGATGCGCAGCGGCTGCATCGATTCATTGGCCGGCTGCAGTCTGATCCAGCCGCCCGGCTCGCGGTAGTAACGTTTGACCGTGGCACCCTCTCCGTGGACGAGCGCGATGACGGTTTGCCCGCTGTCGGCCTCGTTGCGCTCCTGGACGACGACGTAATCGCCGTCTTTGATGTGCTCGTCGATCATGGAATCGCCGCGCACCTTGAGGACGTAGCTGCGGCCGCGCCGCGGCAGGAGCTCATCGGGTACGGCAATCGTCTCGTCACCGGTAACCGCCTCGATGGGATGCCCGGCGGCGACGAGTCCCAGCAAGGGCAGCTCGGTGGCTCCGGTCTGTCCCTTTGGCGGCACGACCTCGATGGCCCGGCTCTCGTTGTGGGTACGCCGGATGTAGCCTTTGCGCTCGAGATTGGTGAGGTGCTCATGTACCGTCGCCAGGGACTGGAATCCGAATTGGCGCGCGATTTCCTCGAAGCTGGGGGCGTACCCCTTCTCTTCGATATGCTTGGCGATGTAATCGAGGATCTCGCGCTGGCGACGCGTAACCGGCATGTTGGCTCCCGAATATATACCGAAACATAATCTACCCGAATAACGCCCGAACGCAAGGATGCCTGGTAACCAGCCCCGACCGACACTCGACGCTATTCTGGCGGTAACCCGCGCCCGAATTGCGACGCTTCAAGCAAGCGCCACCGAGCTGGAGCGGCGGGCGGCGTCGGCTCCGCCAGTGCGGCTCTTCCAGGAGCCAACGCCGGATGTCGGCCTCATCGCGGAGGTGAAGCGGCGCTCGCCATCGCAGGGCGCCATTCGAACCGATCTCGACCCTGTGGAGCACGCTCAGGCCTACGTCCGAGGCGGTGCGGTGGCCGTTTCCGTGCTCACGGATGAAGCGCATTTTGGAGGATCGCTTCGGGATCTGGAACGCGTTGCGGCGGCGGTGCATGTCCCTGTGCTCCGCAAAGACTTCATCCTGGATGAGCTGCAGATAATGGAAGCAAGGGCAGCCGGAGCCAGCGCCGTACTGCTCATCGTGCGAGTACTCACCGACCGGTTAGGCGCGCTGGCGCAGGCAGCTCGCAAATGGAGGCTTCACACCCTGATCGAGATTCATACACTGGCTGAACTGCAACCGGCGCTCGCGGCAGCCCCGGATGCCATTGGGGTGAATGCGCGGGATCTCTCGACGTTCGAGGTCGATTTGCGGCAAGCGGAAACGGTGATCGCGAGAGTCCCTGGCGATGTTGCCGTCGTCGCCGAGAGCGGCATCGAAAATCGGGCGGATGTCGAGCGGCTCGCCGCTGCGGGCGCAGATTTTGTGCTGGTGGGAACGAGCGTCGCGCGCAACAGCGATCCGGAAGCCGCGGTGCGGGCCCTTGTGGGAGTAGAAAGGAAACCGAGGATTCGGGGATGATTTCACAGGCTAAAGCCTGCGCTCGGCAATCACTGTCCTTAAGGACAGTGTCGGCCGAGCCCACCCTTCAGGGTGGGAAAAACACATGAGTGTGATTGACACCAGCACCGGTCGGTTCGGCCCCTACGGCGGCCGTTACGTTCCCGAGACGCTGATGCATGCGCTCGAAGAGCTCGCCGCCGTGTACGATGCGGCGCGCGGCGATAAGCGATTCTGGGCGGAACTGGACGAGCTGCTCAAGAACTACGTCGGCCGCCCGACGCCGATCACCACGGTCCCGAGATTGTCCGCGCAGGTTGGCGCTCAGGTTCTCCTCAAGCGTGAAGACCTGAATCACACCGGCGCTCACAAGATCAACAACACGCTGGGCCAGGTGCTGCTGGCGCAGCGCATGAAAAAGCGGCGCATCATCGCGGAGACGGGCGCAGGGCAGCACGGCGTCGCGACCGCGACGGTGTGCGCCCGCTTCGGCCTCGACTGTGTCGTGTACATGGGCGAAGCGGACATGCGGCGCCAGCGCTTGAATGTGTACCGCATGGAATTGATGGGAGCCAAGGTCGTCCCGGTGACGTCGGGCACGCGGACGCTGAAAGACGCAACCAATGAAGCGCTGCGCGATTGGGTCACCAACGTCACGACGACACACTACATCATCGGCTCCGTGGTCGGTCCCGATCCATTCCCCCGTTTGGTCCGGGACTTCCAGTCGGTGATCGGACGCGAGGCGCGCGCGCAGCTGCTGGAGCAACACGGCCGGCTGCCCGGTACCGTGGTTGCCTGCGTGGGCGGTGGCTCGAATGCGATCGGCATCTTCACCGCCTTCCTGGAGGACAAGAGCGTCCAGCTCGTCGGTGTCGAAGCGGCCGGCGAAGGAGTGGCGAGCCAGCGACATGCGGCCTCGCTGGCAGCGGGCCGGCCGGGTGTTTTTCATGGAAGCCTGAGCTACCTCCTGCAGGACGCCGATGGTCAAGTGCAGCCGGCGCACAGCGTTTCGGCCGGTCTCGATTACCCCGGTGTCGGCCCTGAACACGCTTACCTGAAAGACACGGCCCGAGTATTGTATGAAGCCGTAACGGACCGGGAGGCGCTGGAGGCATTCGCCAGCCTCTCGCGGCTGGAAGGGATACTCCCGGCTCTTGAAAGTGCCCACGCAGTCGCGTGGGTGATGAGAAAGAACTGGACCTCTGACGATCTCATCCTGATCAACCTGAGCGGCCGCGGTGACAAGGACGTCGCCATGGTCGCCGAGCTTACGGGAGCAGCGCTCTGACGAATCCCGCGTCCTCTATCCCCGAGCTGGCTCTCCCGCCCTCACAGGTCGAGGAGCTGCTGCAGGTCATCAGCAAGGGGATGCGAGCGACGCAGCTGTACCTGCCGAACAATCCCGTCTATCAGCGCGCCGTCGAGAACATTCGCACCGCCTTCCGGCAGATCTGGCAGGCCACCGACGATCTCGTTTTCGACATCGGCGAGACGGAAATGCGCTGGGAAGATCACTCCATCTACAGCCAGGACCAGCGCAACGAGAGCATCGCCTGGACGCTCTACAAGGACGGCGTCCGTTCGCTCTCGTTCAAACCCGGCGTCGAGGACCTGGAGATCGTGCGCTTTCTGTCGGTGCTGCAACAAGCGAAGAACCTCCAGGCGGACGCGCCCGACGATCTGCTGACGCTGCTGTGGGCGGAAGATTTCCAGTTCATCACTTATACGTTCCGGGAGCTGGCGAGCGAAAACGCGGTCCCCATCGAGCGCGCGGAAAAAGGGGCGCCAACGATCGAGGGGGGCGGCGGGACGCCGGGCGGCGACGGCGGCAGCGCCGACCCCGCCACGGTGCGCCGTCAGGTGGAGGAAGAGGCTCCTCCGAAGCGGGAAGGACTGGTGTCCGTCGACGATTTCGACACGACGCTGTACTTCCTCGACGACAAGGAAATCGAGTATCTCCACAAGGAAGTCGAGCGCGAATACGGACAGGACCTGCGCGGCAACGTGCTGGCGATGCTCTTCGATCTCCTCGAGCTGCAGACGTACGGCACGGTCCGCGCCGAGCTGATCTCCATCGTCGAGAACTTCATCCCCTACTTGCTGGGCGCCGGCGATTTCCGGTCGGTGGCGTTCATTCTGCGCGAGTGCAAGGTGATTCTGCAGCGGGCCCGCGAACTGATTCCCGAACACCGGCAGACGCTGGAAGGGCTGCCCGCCCGGTTGTCCCAGGCCGACGCGCTGTCGCAGCTGCTGCAGTCGCTCGACGAAGCGGCGAGCCATCCCACCGAGGACGAACTCAGCGAGCTGTTCGGTGAGTTGCGCGCCGACGCGCTCGGTACCCTCATGGGGTGGTTACCGAAACTCCACAACGAGCGGGTGCGTGCGCTGGTGCAAAGCGCCGCCGAGCGGCTGGCGCAGTCACACGCCGCGGAGGTGCTGAAGGCGCTCGCCAGCGCCGATCCGGCCGTGCAGCTCGAAATGGTCCGGCTGGCCGGCCGGCTCAAGCTGCCGGGAGCGCCCGAGGGGATGGGACCGTTGCTGGAGCGCGGTGAGCGGGAATTGAAGCTGGCCGTCGTCGAGGCGTTGACCACCATCGGCAGCCCGAGCGCGACCCGGCTGCTGGAGAAGGCGATCGACGACAGCGAGCGCGACGTGCGGATTACGGCCGTCAAGTTCCTCGGCCAGCGTGGTCATCGCAATGCTTTCGGACGCATCGAGGCGCAGGTCTTAGGCGCGAAGCTCAAGAACGCCGATCTCACCGAGAAGATGGCGTTCTTCGAGGCGTACGGCGCGCTGGCGGGCGCCGCAGGGATTCCCACGCTCGAGAAGATGCTCGTTCCCAAAGGCGGGCTGCTGGCGCGCAAAGAGGATCCCGAAACCCGCGCGTGCGCGGCGATGGCACTCGGCAAGATTCGCGTGCCGGCCGCGCGCGACGTGCTGCAGAAGGTGGCGCAGGACAAGGAGGCGCTGGTGCGGAACGCGGTGAGTCGCGCCCTGCGCGAAGTCGGGACGGCAGGCTCGTGACGGCGCCCGGGGGCAAGCGGCCCTCCATGATGGAGACCGTCCAGACGACGGACGGTTTCCTCCGCCACGCCGGCCGCGATTTTCTCATCGTGCTGTACACCGCGTTCCGCTCGCTCAAGCTCTATCCGATCGAGAACACGCAGGTGCAGAAGGCGCTGGACGACCTCGCGGCGACGACCAAGCAGCTGCTCGACGTGGAGCGCGAGCTGGAGATCCGGCTGCAGGGGGAGTTCATCTTCGTGAACTCGACCCGGCTGCGGCTCGATCTCGACAACTACGCCTCGTTCTCGCACATCCTGAACGTCTTCCAGCAGTGCGGCATCGGTGCGGTGCGGATCGACGAGGGCGTCGACCGCAGGCAGATGCAGGTATTCGTGTCGCTGCTGCTCGTCTACGCCGCGAAGGAAGCGAACCCCAACAAGCTGTTCGAGGTGTCCCAGAAACTGACCGACGGCGGCGTCTCACACGTCAGCGTCGAGCCGCCGCTCGAGGCCGAAGAGGATGTGGAGGAGGAAGAGCGGCTGAAGGAGGCGGCGAAGCGCACCTATGCGCGCTCCGTCGCCGTGACGAAAGAGGTGATCAACAGCATTCGCATGGGCCGCACCGCCAACGTGAAGAAAGTGAAGCGCGCGGTGCAGGCGATCGTGGACCAGGTGCTCAACAACGAATCGTCGCTGGTCGGTCTCACGACCCTGCGCGATTACGACGAATACACGTTCACCCACTCGGTCAACGTGTGTATCTTCTCGGTCGCGCTGGGGCGCAAGCTCGGGCTCACCAAGCTGCAACTCTACGACCTCGGCATGGCGGCGCTGTTCCACGACGTGGGAAAGTCACGCGTGCCGCTGGAGGTCCTCAATAAGGAAGGGGGCCTCACCGAGGAGGAATGGCGCATCATGCAGGCCCATCCCTGGCTCGGCGTGCTGACGCTGTTCGGGCTGCGCGGCTACGGGGAGATCCCCTACCGCGGCATGGTCGTCGCCTACGAGCACCACATGAAGGTCGACCTCACCGGCTATCCCAAGTCCATCCGCGGGCGGGCGCTGTCGATCTACTCGAAGGTCATCGCGGTCGCGGACGGCTTCGATGCGGCCACGAGCCGCCGCGTCTATCAGACCGTCCCGATTCAACCGGATCAGGTGCTCAAAGAGATGTGGGAGAACCCGCGTCGCGGCTACGATCCGGTCGTGGTCAAGGCGTTCATCAACCTGATCGGCATCTATCCGGTCGGCACGTGTGTCATCCTCGACACCTACGAGGTCGCGCTGGTGCACAGCGCGAACCCCGACGTGGCGCACGTCCATCGCCCGGTCGTCCGCCTGGTCACGACGCCGGACGGCGCGCCGTTGCATCCCGGCACCGTGGTCGATCTCTCGCAGAAAGACGCTAACGGCAGTTTCCCGCGCACCATCGTCAAGGTTACGGACCCTGTTAAGTACGGGATCAACGTCAGCGACTACTTTGTCTGACAGCGCCCCCCCCGCCCCCCCCATCGCACAGCGATGGCGGGCGCTCGGCAAGTCTCGAGCGCTGATTCCGTATCTCACCGCCGGGTTCCCCAGCGCCGCCGTGTCGCTCGATGCGCTGCGGCGCGTGGCGGCGGCGGGCGCCGACTTTGTCGAGATCGGCGTGCCGTTTTCCGACCCGCTCGCCGACGGCCCGACGATTCAACGCACCACGCAAACGGCGCTCCAGCAGGGCATGACGCTGCCGCGCGTGTTGGATCTGGTGCGCGACTCGGGTGTCGACATCCCGATCATCATCATGACGTATCTGAACCCGGTGATGGCCTATGGTGTGGAGCGATTCGCGAGAGATGCGCATGCCGCGGGCGCCGCGGGCGTGCTGTTGACCGACCTTCCGGCCGGCGCCGACCCAGCAATCGAGCAAGCCGTAACGAAGAGTGAGCTAGCGTTGATTCGGTTGGTGGCACCGACGACCGACGACCGACGACTGAAGACCACCCTCCACAACGCCACCGGATTCGTGTATCTGATCTCGCGCCTCGGCGTCACCGGCGCGCGCGCCACGGTGCCGCCCGATCTCGCGGGGCACGTGCAGCGCATCCGGGCCGTGAGTCGCCTGCCCGTGGCGGTGGGCTTCGGCATCGGAACGCCCACGCAGGCCGCTGCCGCGGCCCGCGTGGCCGACGGCGTCGTGGTGGGGAGTGCGCTCATGGATGCGCTGGCGCAAGGTGGTGTCGCCGCGCTGGAGAAGCTTGCCGGGGAGCTGGCCGCCGCGGTGCACGCATGAGTATTTCCCGCTTCGTCACGCTCTACAGCCGGGCGCTTGCCTTGGTCGGGTCGGCACTGCTGATCGCCGTGTTGATCGCCGATCTGCGCTGGCTGGGCCAGATCCCCGAGCTCGTGGTACTGTTCGGGTGCGCCGTCGCGCTCCGGGGCCTCACCGTGCCGTTGAGCAAGTACTCCTATCTGAACCAGACCGCGCTGGTCGGCGTCGCCGGCAGCCTGCTGGTCGGGCTGCCGGCGACGGCGCTCGCGATCGCGGGCGCGACGCTCGTGACCGATTCGTTGTGGCAGCGCAAACCGCTGCGCGTGGCGTGGATCAATCTGGGCCGCGAGACCATTACGCTCGTTGCGGCGTATGGCGTGTATGCCGCGTCGCTGACGTGGCTGGAGTACCCCGGCTTGAACATCGAGCTGCTGCCGGCGCTCGCCGGCTATGCGCTCGCCTACTTCGTCTTCGGCCGCGTGCTCTTCTACTTCAGCCTCATCATCCGCGCGAAGCTGGAGCCGGCCGAGCGACTGATGATCGTCCGGTACGAGGTCATCGCCTACGCGGCGACGCTACTGGCCGCGACGATTTTCGTCGGTGCAGTCGTCGCCTGGTCGTTCGGTGCCTGGATTCTCGTCGGACTGGTGCTGACGTTCCTTGGCCTGCTCCTGAAGCAGATGATCGAGGAAGCGATCTCGGCCGAAGAGCTCAACAAGATCCACGCGATGGAAGCGGTGATCACCGCCAACATCAGTCTGGAGGATTCGTTCGATCGCATCGAGCGGCTGGCCAACCGGCTGGTGGACTGGGGCGATTTCCGCATCTACCGGCTGCACGACGGCGTCATGTCGCTGGTGCATCGCAGCGAACGGGGGCGCGCGGGACGGGGCGAGCCTTCGGAGGATACGGTGGCGTTGCGCCAGGCGGTGGCCGCCAGCGGCGAGACGGTGGTGATCGACGACGTCACGCGCGACAAACGCGTGGCCGATGCGCCGCTCGAGATCCAGAGTCTCGTGATCGTGCCGCTCAAATTCGGCGATCAGATCATCGGGACGCTGGAGCTCGAGCACCACAAGAAGAACTGCTACCGCCGCCAGGACATCCTGACGATCACGACGTTCGCCAGCCAGCTCGCTACCGCCGTGCATATCACCGACCTGCGGCGGCCGCTCGTCGAGACGGTCGAGCGCATGACGCGCCAGCTCGCGACGATCGCCCAAACGGCGGAAGCGTTGAAACAGGCGGCGTCCGCCGTTGCCGCCTCGACGGGCGTGATCCGCGAGGGGGTGCGGCGCGAAGAGGGCGAGGTGTCGGGGGGTCTGGAGGCCACGGAGAGCCTGGCGCAGGTGTCGCGCCGCGTCTCGGACGATGGCGCCGGCGCGGCCCGTGCGTCCGCGGCGGCCAGTGACGTCGCGAGCCGCAACCGCACCCAGATTCGCGAAGCGATCCAGCGGCTCGTCGCGCTCAAATTGTTCGTGGGCGAAAGCTCGACCAAAGTCCAGCAGCTCGGTCAGATGAGCCGGCGCATCACCGGGTTCATCGCCTCGATCCGTGAGATCGCCGATATGACAAACCTGCTGGCACTGAACGCGGCAATCGAGGCGGCGCGGGCCGGGAAGCACGGCAAGGGCTTCGGCGTCGTCGCGGACGAGGTGCGGACTCTCGCCGAGCAGAGCGCCACCGCGGCGGCGGAGGCGGGCGACCTGGTGCAGGACATTCACACGCAGGTCGGCGAGGTCGTCGAGCAGATGCGGCGCGGGCAGGTGAACGTGGGCGATGTCGAGGAGCTCTCCGCGGCCGCGCTCGAGGCGCTCGACGCGATCGTCGCCGCGACGGCCGAGGCGACCGCGCACGCCGGCCGGATCACCGCGGCGGCGGGAGAACAGAATCAGGCGTTCGCGCGCCTGCGCGAGCGCATCAACGCGGTGGCCAGCATCGCGGGACAGAACCGGCTCGAGGCCGATGACGTCGCGACGCGCGCGGTGCAGGCCGCCGAGGGGCTGACGGACCTCGAACGGGCGACCCGCGACCTCGAGCAGGTGGCGACCATGCTGCGCGATCTGACGCGCGGCTTCGCCAACGTGGCATAGCCTGACTACCGCACGCACGTACGTGGCTCTAGGATCGAACATGGGCGACCGCGCGGCGCATCTGGCGTACGCCCGGGCGCGGCTGGGCGCCCTCCCGGGCACGCGCCTGCTGGCCGCCTCGAGCGTCGAGGAAACGGCGCCCATCGGCCCGGTTGCGCAGCCGCCGTATTTGAATCAAATGGTCCTGCTGGAAACGAGCCTGCGGCCGGCCGAGCTGCTCGCGCAGTGTCGGACCATCGAAGCCGAGCGCGGCAGGGAGCGGCGCGAGCGCTGGGGCCCGCGCACGCTCGATCTCGACATCGTGCGCTACGGAACCCAAACCGTGCGGGAGCCGGACCTGACGATTCCCCATCCCGAGCTGCCGAACCGCGAATTTTGGCGTCGCGAGATCGCCGAGCTGGAAGGCAAACATGACTAGCATCACCACGCGGGCGCTGATCGAGATGAAGGAAAAAGGCGAGCGCATCGTCGCGCTCACCTGTTACGACGCCCTGTTCGCGCGGCTGCTCGACGCGAGCGGCGTCGACATCCTGCTCGTGGGCGATTCGTTGAATCAGGTCCTGGCGGGGGCGCCCTCCACGTTGTCGGCGACGCTGGATCAGATGATCTATCACACGAAGATGGTGCGACGCGGAACGGAGCGCGCCATGGTGGTCTGCGATATGCCGTTCCTGAGTTATCAGATCTCGCCGGAAGACGCCTTGCGCAATTGCGGTCGGGCCATGAAGGAGACGGGCTGCAACGCGGTGAAGATCGAGGGCGGACAGCCGATGGCCGCGACGGTCCGCCGCCTGGTCGACATCGGCATCCCCGTCATGGGGCACCTCGGGCTCACGCCGCAGTCGGTGCACGCACTCGGCGGCTACCGCGTTCAGGGACGCGATGACGCCGAAGCCGGGCGCCTCAAGGCCGATGCCACGGCGCTACAAGATGCGGGCGCCTTCGCCATGGTGCTGGAGCTCGTCCCCGCGCCGCTGGCGTCGCAGATCACCAAGGCGCTGACGATTCCCACGATCGGCATCGGCGCCGGCCCGGCGTGCGACGGCCAGGTGCTCGTCCTGCACGACATGCTCGGCCTCAACGATCAGTTCTCGGCCAAGTTCATCAAGAAGTACGCGGCGCTGGCGGAGGACGTGCGGGAGGCGGCGCGGGTCTTCGCGGCCGAGGTGCGCGAGGGCCGCTACCCCGGACCGGAGCATTCTTTCGGCAAGTGATATTAAATTGGGGTGACCTTTTGGGGGGATCGACGCAATGGGGAAGACGGACGACGCAAAGCTCGCGAAGCTGATCAAGAAGAACATGGCGAAGGCCGCGAAGGCCAAGCCCAAGGCGCGCAAGCGCTACGACCCGACGCTCCCGCCGGACTCTACGGACGATGATATCGAGCGCCGCGACTTCTTTTCGGAGATGAAGAAGCGCGAGTTCTAGTTGCGCGAGCTCTCCAACCTTTCCGAGATGCGCTCGTGGTCCCGCTCCGAGCGCTCTCGCGGCCACACCATCGGCTTCGTTCCCACCATGGGCTACCTGCACGAAGGCCATCTGCGCCTGGTGGACCGTGCCCGCGAGCTCGCCGAGCGCGTGGTCGTCAGCATCTTCGTCAATCCACTGCAGTTCGGCCCGCACGAGGACCTCGCCCGCTACCCGCGTGACCTGCCGCGGGACCGGAAACTGGCGGAGGCGCGCGGCGTAGACTGCCTGTTCGTGCCGGAGACGGCCGCGATGTACCGCGCCGAGCCGGTGCTCCGTGTCGTGCCGGGGGCTCCCGCGGTCGCGGACACGCTCGAAGGCGCCGTGCGACCCGGCCACTTCACCGGGGTGCTCACCGTCGTCGCCAAGCTGTTCCACATCGTGGAGCCGGACGTCGCGGTGTTCGGCCGCAAGGATTTTCAGCAGGCGATGCTCGTGAAGCGGCTGGTGCAGGACCTCGATTTCGCGCTCACCATCGACGTCGCCCCGACGGTGCGTGAGCTGGACGGCCTGGCGCTGTCGTCGCGCAACACCTACCTGAGCCCCGACGAGCGCCGCTCGGCGCTGGCACTGTCACGGGCGCTGCGCACCCTGGAGCAAACCTGGCGCGGGGGAGAAGCGGATCCCGTCAAGCTGCAGCGCGCCGGCCTCGAAGCGATGCATGCGCCGGGCGTGATCCCCGAATACTGCGCGCTGGTGGACGAGGACGTGCAACCGGTGAGCCGTGTCACGGCTCGCACGGTGGCCGTCGTCGCCGCCCGCATCGGCAAGACGCGGCTGCTGGACAACGTCGTCCTCGGCGAAGGTATCGGCGCCGACCCACGGGTCAGCCCGTGAGCCTGCCGCCGTGGGCACAGGTTTCGCCCGAGCGTCGCGCGCATATCGAGCGCGTGGTGGCGTTGCTCGAGAGCTGGGCGGATGCGATGCAGGTGCCGGCGCAGGAGCGCGCCAGATGGGTCCGTGCCGGTTGGCTCCATGACGCGCTACGGGACGCCCCGCTCGGTGATGCCACGGCGCACGGGCCCGCCGCGGCGGATCGCGCGGCTGCCGACGGAGAACCGGATCGCGGCGTGCTCGACGCCGTCCGCTACCACACCGTCGGCGGCCCCGACTGGGATGACGCAGGGCGCATGCTGTACCTCGCCGATTTCCTCGAACCGGGCCGGGCCACTGATCACACAGATTTGCCGGATTTAACGCAGAGAGTACCAAGGGAGAGAGATAAGGTCCTTCGCGAGGTGGCTCGGCGCCGCATCGAATGGATGCTGAGGTCGGGCTGGGCCCTGCCAGCGTCGACAGTGGCCTTCTGGAACGCGCTGGTGAAAAGGTGATGAGGGCGTTGATACTTGGCGTCGCCGCCCTGGTCGCCGGCTGCGGTGGCGATGGAGCTCCAGCGCATCCAATCCCTGGGGACCGCGGTGCGGCGATCACCGTCGAGGTGCTGAACGCCAATGGGCGTGCCGGGGACGCACGCGTGGGGACGCGTCTGCTGCGGAACGCAGGAATCGACGTCGTCTATTTCGGCAACGCGTCGGAGCATGGGCTGGACTCGACGCGGATCATTGTGCGTCGGGGCGCGGCCAAGGTGGGTGAGCGCGTGCGCGAGGTGATGGGGCAGGGACGCGTCCTGGTCGAGCTCGACAGCTCCAGGCTACTCGATGTGAGCGTGCTCCTCGGCGCCGACTTTTCTCCGGGCGCGCGCCTCAACTTCCACCCGTAGCTGGCCGCACGCCGCACTGATGTCGAGGCCGCGGCTGCGCCGCAGGACCGCTTCCACGCCATGCTGTTTCAAGCGACGCTCGAACGCGATCATCTGCGCCCGCGAGCTGGGGGTGAGATCCGGCGCGCCCCCGGGGTGCAGCGGCAGCAGGTTGACCAGTGCCTCGAGCGGCTGCGCGAGCCTGGCGAGCTGATCCGCCGTGTCGAGCGAGTCGTTCTTGCCGCCGATCAGGACGTACTCGAGCGTCACCCGGCGCCGAAACTGTTGCAGCGCCGCCATCAGGTCGGGGAGCGTGTACTTCTTCTCGATCGGCATCAGCTCTTGGCGCAGCGCCGCCGCCGGTGCATGGAGTGACACCGCCAGCCGGAACTGCTCGCTGCGCCGGGCGAACTTCGCGAGGGTCGGCAGAATCCCGACGGTGGAAACCGTGATGTGTCGGGCGCCGATGCCGAATCCTTCCGGCTGATTGAGGATCGTGAGCGTCGCGTCGACCGCCTCCCAGTTGAGCAGCGGCTCGCCCATGCCCATGAACACGATGTTCGTTGGCTTCAGTGCGGGATCGCGCAATACCAGCTCGCGCACCTGCGCCACGATCTCGCCCGCCGAGAGATTGCGCCGGAATCCCATCCGCCCCGTGGCGCAGAACACGCAGCCGAGCGCGCATCCCGCCTGGGAGGAGATGCACAAGGTGCGGCGCTTCCCCTCCGGAATCAGCACTGACTCGATCGCTTCGCCGTCGGCCAACCCCCACAGAAACTTCTCCGTCCCGTCGCTGGATACTTGATGGGTGCGGAGCGTGAGCCGCAGGAGGGGAAACGCGTCGTCGAGCGCGGCGCGCAGCGGCGCGGGGAGGTCCGTCGCGTCAGCCCAGCAGGCTACAGGTCGTTGCCAGAGGCGCGGCAGCACCTGCCGCAGCCGATAGGCCGGCTCGCCCCGTTGCGTGAGCCATTCCCCCAATGCGTTGCGCGCGGCGTCGGGTGTGAGGCTGAGGAGATCCACGCTCACCGGAATCGGACGTCCACGCCGACCCGGTACGCCGAACCGAGATCGTTGACACCGGCGTCGCGCGTCAGCGTGATGCGGTATTTGCCGACCGCGAGTCGCAGGCCGGCCACGGGCCGCCACCCCGCTCCGTTTCCGTAGCTCCCTTCACGAGCCAGCATGGCGTCGAACGCGAATGCCTTCGACAACTCGGCCCCGAGTCCAAACTGATGATCGGCGGTGAATCCGTGCCCAAACGAGATGCCGTAGCGCCCGCGAATCACCGTATTGTTGCTGGTGCCGGGACTCTTCCACAGGCGCGCCTCGATCCCCGCGTACACGTCCTGGGACGGATCATTGGTCTTCAGCGATGAAAAGAAATGCGTCGCGGCGGCGATGCGCAGTCTATCACCGGCGAATGAGCGGCCGGCACCGAGATCCATCGTCCAGCGATTGGCGCGGGCAACGTCGAGGCGCGTTTCCTGGTAGGCGAGCATGGCCCCGACGCTCGTCCCGCCGATGACGCACGACCAGGTGGTGCCCACCGCAAACGTGTAAATCGGAATCACCGCGCCGGTCGGATCGGGACTGTCTATGGTCTGCGTGACATCGCTCAAGCCCACGCGGCCGTAGAGGAATCCCACTTGCCCGATGCTGCCGGCGCGCGCGCGGATGGCGGCGATCAGCCCGGTGGCATCGACCGCCGCAGGCGTCTGGATCGCCTCGACAGCGAGCTGCATGCGGGCACTGTCTTCGGTCTGTGCGGGGTTCCACAGGACCGCGGCGGGACCGATCGCGAGGGCGGGCGGGGTCGCGAGCGTCGTCGCCGCCACGCGCCAGAGCGTGGTGCCGGTCGCCTGTTGGGACAACGCGCGGGATTCGCCCAGCGCCAACAGTCCAACAATCGCGAGGGCAATGCGTTGCATGCCGAACGTTTACCGCGGCATGTGGCGCTGTCAACTCAAGTCAACTATCTTCAATCGGTTACGGCACTTGGACATACTCCATTGCGGCTCTCTGAACTGCTGACGCCCGACCGCATCAGGGTCCCCTTGCGGGCCCACAGCAAGGAGGGCGTACTGCGTGAATTGGTGGACCTCTTGGTCGGAGGGAACGGAGCTGCGCCCGACGTGCTCCAAGCCGTTCTGGAACGAGAGCGGCAGTTCCCGACGGGCATCGGTTACGGTGTGGCGGTACCGCATGGCAAGACGCCGGCATTGACGAATCTGATCGCGGTCGCCGGGACTACGCCGGCCCCCGTGCCATATGAAACCGTGGATGGCGAGCCCGTGCGGCTCTTTTTCTTGCTCGCCGGGCCCGAATCGCAGGCGGGCGTACACGTGAAGGCGTTGAGCCGGATCTCGCGGCTCGTGCGGCGCGAGCCGATTCGTGCGCGCCTGCTGGCCGCCACCGACTCAGACGAGTTTTACAGCATCCTGTGTGAGGCAGAAAGGGGAGGCGCATAAACGCAAGTGTGACTCAGACAACCCTGCGAACCCACCGCTGCGGCGCGTTGCGGAAGGAGCACGTGGGGCAGCGAGTCCGCCTGGGAGGCTGGGTCCACCGGCGCCGCGACCTCGGCGGAATCGTCTTTCTCGATCTCCGTGATCGTGACGGCGTAGTACAGGTCGCGGTCGGACCGGGATGGGCGTCGCCCGATCTCGTCTCCCGCACCCAAAACGTCGGGACGGAGGCCGTGGTCGTGGTCGAGGGAGAAGTGGTTGCCCGTCCTCCCGCCATGCGCAACACCGAGCTCGCGACCGGCGACGTCGAGGTGCACGCAACGACGCTGCGCGTCGTCGGACCGGCGGAGACTCCCGCCATCCCGGTGGCGCGAGGCAAGGGTGAAGAGCTGCCCGCCGAGGAGCTGCGCCTCAAGTTCCGTCATCTCGATCTGCGCCGTCCCGAGCTGCAGGCGAATCTCATCCTGCGCCACCGGCTGGCGCAGCGCGCCCGGCGCGTGCTCAGCGAGCTCGACTTCCTCGAGATCGAAACGCCGATCTTGACCAAGCCGACCCCGGAAGGCGCCCGCGATTACCTCGTCCCCTCGCGCGTGCATCCGGGCGAGTTCTGCGCGCTGCCGCAGTCGCCGCAGATCTACAAGCAGCTCCTCATGGTGGCGGGATTCGACCGCTACTTCCAGCTGTCGCGCTGCTTCCGGGACGAGGATCTGCGCTACGACCGCCAGCCTGAGTTCACGCAGATCGACATCGAGGCGTCGTTCGTCGCGCAGGACGACGTGCTCGCCATTGTCGAGGCCGTGTTGGTCGGCCTGTGGGACGAGGCGGGGCATCGGATCGAGCGGCCGTTCACGCGGCTGTCCTGGCGCGACGCGATGGAGCGCTACGGCAGCGACAAACCGGACCTGCGCTACGACTTCGCGATCACCGACTGGACCGCGGCGGTGCAGCCGCTCGCTGTGCCGTTCTTTCAAGCTGCCCAGGGCAACGGCGCCCGGGTGCGCGGCATCGCGGTGCGCGGCGGGAGCGGGCTGTCGCGCAAAGACGTCGATCAGCTCACCGAGACCGCGAAGACGCACGGCGCTCCCGGCCTCGCGTGGGTGAAGCGCCAGGGCGAGCAGGTCTCCGGGTCCATAGGCAAGCATTTCAATGCGGAAACGCTGGGCCGGCTAGGCGTGGGCGACGGCGACGTCGCGCTCATGACCGTGGGTCCCGACCGCGTCACGTCGCCCGCGCTCGACAAGGTTCGTCGGGAAGTGATCCGCCGGCTCGCACCCGCGCCGAAGACGGCGCACGCCTTCTGCTGGGTGGTGGACTTCCCGCTGTTCGAGCCGGATCCGCAGACCGGCAAACCGGTGTTCGCGCATCATCCGTTTACGTCGCCGCATCCCGACGATGTGGGCAAGCTCGACAGCGATCCGTTCGCCTGTCGCGCAGTGCATTACGACGCGGTCTACAACGGCAACGAGCTGGGATCGGGCTCGATCCGCATCACCGATCCGGCCATCCAGCGCACCGTCTTCCGGCATCTGGGGCTCTCGCCCGCGGACATCGACGCGCGCTTCGGCTTTCTGCTGACGGCGCTCGCGGCCGGCGCGCCGCCGCACGGCGGGTTTGCGGTCGGGTTTGACCGGACCGCGATGCTGCTGGTCGGGGCCGGCTCGATGCGTGACGTGATCGCATTTCCCAAGACAACCGCGGCGCGTGCCTTGTTCGAAGGCGCGCCCGCTCCGGCGCGGCCCGAGGATCTCGCCGCACTTCATATCAAGGTGGTGCCATGAGCGACGACGTCGTCCACCGTCTGTCCGTGGAAGGCGTGGATCCGCTGGCGTTGGCCGGCGTGAACGATGCCAATCTGCTCGAGCTGGCACGCCGGCTGGGCGTGCGCGTCTCGCTGCGCGGCGACAGCCTGTCGCTCGCCGGTCCCGCGGCGGCGATCGAGCGCGCCGGCCCCGTGGCGCAGGCGCTGATCGATCTCGCGCGCATGGGCGAGACGCTCGAGGTACACGACGTCGAGCGCCTCGTGTCCGACGAAGCCCACGGGGAGCTGGGGCGCCAGGGCGCGGTCCCCGATCCGGTGAAGATCATCCTCCCGGGGCTGCGACGCGTCATCCAGCCGAAGACGGCCGGCCAGCGCGAATATCTGCGCTCGATCGCGGAACACGACATCGTCATCGGCATCGGTCCCGCCGGAACCGGCAAGACGTATCTGGCGGTCGCGGCCGCGGTCGATGCGCTCGCGCGCAAGCGGGTGCGCCGCATCATCCTGGCGCGGCCCGCCGTCGAGGCCGGCGAGAATCTCGGCTTTCTGCCCGGCGACCTGCAGGAAAAGGTCGATCCGTATCTGCGGCCGTTGTACGACGCGCTCGAGGACATGATGCCGCGGGAGCGCGTCCAGAAGGCGCTCGAGACGCGCACCATCGAAATTGCGCCGCTCGCCTACATGCGCGGCCGGACGCTGAGCGACGCGTTCGTGATCCTCGACGAGGCACAGAACGCGACCGGCATGCAGATGAAGATGTTTCTGACGCGCCTGGGCGTGAACTCCCGCGCCGTGATCACCGGCGACAAGACGCAGATCGACCTCCCCAATCGCGAGGATTCGGGGCTGCTCCAGGTCGAGCGCATCCTGCCCGGGATCGAAGGGATCGGGTTCTGCTACCTCGGCGATGCGGACGTCGTCCGCCACCGGCTGGTGCGCGACATCATCCGTGCGTACGCCGAAGACGCGCAAGGTTGAGATGAGCGTGCACGTCCCGACGCGGGAGAAGGTGCGCTACCACGCCGCGCGCTGGGCGTGGGTGCTCGCGCTGGCGCTGGTGGCGCAGGTGTCGTTCCCCTCCAGTTCCGCTGACGTCGCGCCGCTGCTCGAGCCCGGCGCGCGCGCCGACAAGGAGATCGTCGCACCGTTCAACTTCGTCGTGAACAAGTCGGAAGACGAGCTGCAGCGGGAGTCGGAGGAGCTGGCGGCCTCCGCCAAGCCGATCTACGAGTTCCGCCAGCACGCCTACGACAGCGCCGCCACCACGATGGCCGCCTTCTTCAGCACCGTGGACGCGGTGTCGGACCGGGGTCCCCAGGCGATCATCCGCGCCGCCGGCGACTTTGGCGTGCCGCTCTCGCTGCAGGAGGCCGCGTATCTCGCCAAGGGCGGGAAGCGGCGCGCCCTGCAACAGGCGCTCGAGCGGCTGTTCGATCGCACGTTGGCGCAGGGGGTGACGGCAGCAGGCGTGCTGCAGGTGGAGCAGTCGCGCGAGCTGATCGTGCGGCGCGGATCGACGGAGTCGTCGGTGCAACGCGATCGGGTGCTCACCTTCGCGCAGTACTTGAATCGGGCCAAGCAGCTGCACCCCGACGCCGGCTCGAGCGTCGGCGACGTGTTGTACCTGAAGCTGGTCCGCCAATTCTTCCGGCCCACGCTGATTCCGAAGCAGCTCGAGACGGAGCGGCGGCGCAACGAGCTGCGCGGCAGCGTCGATCCCAGCAAATACATCGTCCGGGCCGGCGACCGCATCGTCGCCCCGCACGAGATCGTGACCAACGAAGCGCACGAGCGCCTCGTCGCGCTGCATCAGGAGCTGCTGCGCCGCGGCGCCGCGACGACGTACTCGATCCGCGGCGTGCTCGGCCCGCTGCTCCGCGACGCGCTGATCATCTCGATTTTCTGGGTGCTGCTGGTCTTCTACCGGCGCGAGACCTATACCGACCTCAAGCAGGTCGTGCTGATCGGTGGGCTGTTCGCCGTGCTGCTCGGCCAGGCCGGGCTTGTGGCGCGCTTCTATCCGGCGCATCCCGAAGTCGTCTTCATGCCGTTCCTCGCCATGATGATGACGGTGTTGTTCAACGGCCGGGTGTCGATGATCGCCGCGATGATTCTGTCCGTCGTGATCGGGCTGCAACCGGTGTTTCACGACGTGCCCGCGACCTTCCTCTGCGTCGTCGGCGGTGTGACGGCCGCGCTGTCGGTCAAAACGCTGCGCAGCCGCAGCAACTTCTACGCGCCCGTGCTCATCATCGCCGCCGGGTACTTGTCCGGCGCACTCGCACTGGGGCTCGCGAGCGGCTGGCCGATCGAGGAAATCGGCCTGCGCGGTCTCTGGGGCGCGTTGAACGGCCTCGTGTCGGCCGGGCTCACCTTCTTCCTGTTGCCGGTGGCCGAGTCGGTCACGCACATCACGACCGACCTGACGCTGCTCGAGCTGTCGGACCCCAGCCGCCCGCTGCTGCGCCGCCTGTCGCTGGAGGCTCCCGGGACCTACGCCCATAGCGTCGCGATGGCGAACCTGGTCGAAGCGGCCTGCAATCGCATCGGCGCCAACGGGCTGCTGGGCCGGGTCGGGTGCTATTACCACGACATCGGGAAGGTCAAGAACCCGCTGTACTTCGTCGAGAACCAGATCCCCGGCAACAACCCGCACGATCGGCTGAAGCCGCTGCAATCGGCGCAGATCATCAAGGCGCACGTGACCGACGGCCTGGTACTGGCCGCCGAGGCAGGTCTGCCCGACGTGGTGGCCGCGTTCATTCCGGAGCACCATGGCACGACGGAGATCACCTACTTCCTCGACAAGGCAAAAAAGACCGACGGCGGTCAGGCCCGGAATCCGGAAGACTTCACGTATCCGGGACCGAAGCCGCGGTCGATGGAAACCGCGATCGCGATGATCGCCGATTCCGTTGAGGCCGCGTTGCGCGTGCTCGAGGACCTGACGCCGCAAAAGATCGAGGAAGCCATCGACCACATCGTCCGCACCAAGGTCAACGCGGGCCAGCTGGATGAAGCACCGTTGACGTTGCAGCAGATCGAACAAGTGAAGGCCGCCTTTCTCGTCGTGCTGAGCGGCATGTACCACAATCGGATCGATTACCCGGAGGCGAGTGGCGGCATTGGTGCGGCGTGGCAGCCCCCCCCGGAAACCGCGCGAACCTCGCGCTGATCAGTTGATGCGCATCGCGGAGCGAGTCCTGGCGTGGGAACGCGCGCCGGCACGGTCGCACATCGATATCACGCTGCTGTCCCCGGGGGCGATGCGGCGGGCCAACCGCCGCGCGACGCGGGGGCGCCGCCGGGGTCTGACCGACGTGATCGCGTACAGTCTGCCGCAGCCGGACGGGCGACTGCTGGGTGACGTCTACATCTGCCCGGCGGCCGCGGCGCGCGCGGCACAAAACGGCGCGGGGTTACACGAAGAGCTGATCCGGCTCGCGGTGCACGGTACGCTGCATGTGCTGGGATACGATCACCCCGCGGGCTTGGGGCGCACGCGGTCGCGGATGTGGCGCCTGCAAGAACGCTACGTAAAACGACTCGTCGCTTAATGCTCACTGAAGCGGCCTTGCGCGTCATCGGGCTCGTCGTCGCCATCAGCGCCGGCGTGTGGGCCGCGCTGCTCGCCCTGGGTGAGGAGGCTGCGGTCGGCGAAGCACTCCACACGCTGGGTGATGCGCCGCCGGTCGCGGCGGAGCGTCGCGTCCCACTGCATCGCGCCCTCCATATCGCCCGCCTGGCGCTGCTCGTCCTGGGCGCCGTTGCCACCGCGAACGCGGTGGCATGGTGGACCAGGCCCTGGGCGGAAGGATTGCTGACGCTGTTGCTGGGCACGCTGCTCCTGTTCATCGTCGGTGACGCGCTGCCGCGCAGCATTGCGCGCATCGCGCCGGAGCTGTCCGAAGCCGCTTTGCCGCTCGCCCGCCGTACCCTGGCCCCGTTCGGCCCCTTGCTGTGGCTGCTCGCCTGGGCCGATCGGGGCTTGCACACGCTCGTGGAAACGCCGCGGCCGCTGCAACCCGATCTCGGTGTTGCGCAGCGCGACATGCTGCTGGGCGTCTTCACGCTGGCCGATACGACCGTCGACGAGGTGATGACGCCGCGCCTCGACATGACGGGCGTCGACATCTCGGCATCGACCGAAGAGGTGTTGGACGCATTCCGCCAGAGCCAGCACACCCGGATGCCGGTGCTCGACGGCTCGCCCGACAACGTCGCCGGCGTGGTGTTCGGAAAGGACCTCGTGCCGATCGCGATGGGCCTCGCCGAGCCGGGCACCCGCTGGCAGACGCTGGTACGGCCGGCGGCGTTCGTCCCCGAAACCAAGACGCTCGACAACCAGCTGCGCGCCTTCCAGGGAACGCCCGCCCATATCGCCATCGTCGTCGACGAGTTCGGCGGCACGTCGGGACTGATTACGCGCGAAGACATTCTCGAGGAAATCGTCGGCGAGATCCGCGACGAGCACGATACCGAGACGGCACCCGCCATTCGCCAGGATGGCGCGCGGCTCTGGGTCGACGGCCGGGTGAGCCTCGACGAGCTGTCGGCCGCGCTCGGCACCACCATCGCGCACGCCGAAGTATCGACGGTCGGGGGGCTCGTGTACTCCGTGCTGGGCCGCGTGCCGCACCCCGGTGACGAGCTGACGCTGGACGGCTATCGCGTCGTCGTGGAGCGCGTGGAGCAGCGCCGCGTCACGCAGGTCTCGTTCGAGAAGCGATGAGCGTCGCCCTCGCGGTCTTGCTCGTCGGGCTGCTGCTGGCCGGCGTCGCGGCGGCGGTCGGGGTCGCGGCGGCGGCGGTCAGCCAGCATGAATTGACGCGCTGGGTCTCGTATAAGCTGCGGGGCTCTCCCGCGACGGCGAGCGCGCTGCAAAACCCGGGGAGAACGCTGGCGACCGCCAACATGCTCACCACGCTCGGCGTGCTGCTGGCGGCCGGCGCAATTCCCGCCTTGCTCGCGGCCACGACGCCGACGTTCCTCGGCATCTTCACGATCACGGTCGGGGTGCCGCTCTTCATCGGCGCCGCGTACCTCGTGCCTCGCGTGCTGGGCAGGCGCTGGGCGGCGCCCCTCGTTGGACGCGCGGTGCCGGTGATGGAACGGGTCGGGACGGTGCTCTCGCCGTTCATACCTCGGCGTGAGGGGTCCACCCGTACTACGCTCGCGGCTCTGCTCACGAGCGCGGATACCGACGCCTTGGCCACGACCGACGAAATGGCGGTCGTCTCTGGAGTGCTGGCGTTCGCCGATCGTCCGGTGCGTGAGCTGATGACGCCGCGAACGGCGATCGTCGCGTTTCCAGAGGGCATTCTCACGGCGGAGGCGGCGCACGTGCTCCAGCAGGCTGGATATAGCCGCTACCCCGTCCACCGCGGCTCGTTGGATGAGGTCGTCGGGGTCGCGCATACCCTGGATCTTCTGGGCCGCCAACCCGAGGACCCGATTCTGGTGCGGCCACCGCTGACCGTGCCAGGGACGATGCGGGCCGCGGACTTGATGCCCGAGATGCAGCGCGGCGGGCGCCACCTGGCCGTCGTGCTGGACGAATTTGGCGGCACCGCGGGACTCGTCACCTTCGAGGACCTGCTCAACGATCTCGTCAGCGAGCTGTTCGAACCCACGACGTCGGCCGCCGCGGCGCCTCAAGTCGTGGAAGTGGAAGGGAGCACGTCCGCCGCGGAGTTGGCCAACAAGCTCGGCGTGACCCTCAGCGGCGCACAAACGGTGGGCGGGCTGCTCATTCAGGCGCTGGGCCGCATCCCCCGCGCCGGCGAGCGATTCACCTTCAAGGGGCTCGAATTCGACGTGCTCGCGGCCAGCGCCACCCGCGTCGAGCGGGTGGCGGTACGGCCGGGGCCGGTGCGCACCATTGCTCTCGGGGGAGGGTCGCCGTGACCGTTCCGGAGGCACCGGACCTGAGGCTCGATGAGTTGAAGGAGCTGGCCGAACAGGACGATCTCCATCCGTTTTTGCAGCGCGTGCGCCACGTCCATCCGTCGGATCTGGCCGATGTCTTGTCGGCCCTGGAAGAACCCATCCGCGTCCGCGTGATCTCCGAGCTGCCCATTGACCTCGCCTCGAGCGCCCTCGCGGAGATGGAAGCGGCCGAGCACCCCGAGGAGATGCTGCTGGCGGTGGGACCCGAGTATGCGGCGGAGCTCGTCGAAGAGATGCCGACGGACGACGCCGCGGATCTCGTCGCGGAGCTCTCGCCCCGCCAGCGCGAGGCGGTTCTGGCGGAGATCACCGATCGCGCCGACGTCGAGCGGCTGCTCGAATACCCGGAGGATTCGGCCGGCGGGTTGATGACCACGAACGTGGTCTCGGTCCGCGAGGACGCGACCGTCGCGGAGGCCATTGAGGCGATTCGCCAACAGAGTGACGAAGACGAGAGCCAGCTGTATCAAGTGTACGCCGTTGACGCACAGGGACGGCTGCGCGGCATCGTGCCCATCGCGCGACTGATCGTCACCTCACCCGCACGGCTGGTGCGCGACGTGATGGAGCAACCTGCCGTGCAGGTGCAGCCGGAGCAGGACCAGGAAGAGGTCGCCCGGCTCATGGCGCGCTACAACGTCGCCGCCGTACCGGTCGTCGACGCGAGCGGCCGCCTGCTGGGGCGCATCACGTTCGACGACGTGGTCGACGTGGTGGAAGCGGAGACCACCGAAGACCTCCTCAAATTCGGCGGCATGGAGGCGCTCGACGCGCCGTATCTGAGGGTTGCCTTCGGACGCATGGTCCGAAAGCGCGCCGGGTGGCTCGCCGCCCTGTTCCTCGGCGAAATGCTGACAGCCACCGCGATGGCGTTCTTCGAGCAGGAGATCGCGAAAGCCGTCATCCTGGCCCTCTTCGTGCCGCTCATCATCTCGAGCGGCGGAAACTCCGGATCGCAGGCCTCGACGCTGGTCATCCGCGCCATGGCGCTGGGCGAAGTGACGCTGCGCGACTGGTGGCGCGTCATTCGCCGCGAGCTGGCGGTCGGTCTCGTGTTGGGGCTGGTGCTCGGCGCCATTGGCTTTCTCCGCATCTCATTGTGGCACGCGATCACCGGCATTTACGGCGAACACTATTTGCTCGTCGCCCTCACCGTGTTCGGAAGCCTGATCGGGGTCGTGACGTTCGGGACGATCACCGGCTCGCTGCTTCCCTTTATCCTTCGGCGGCTCGGGTTCGACCCCGCCAGCGCGTCGGCGCCGTTCGTCGCGACGCTCGTCGACGTCACCGGTTTGGTCATTTACTTCTCCGTGGCGAGCGTGATCTTGCGCGGAACCCTCCTGTGAGGCGCACGCCACCGTTATCCTTAGACATGCGACTCGATTCGGTGCTCGAAGGGCTGGCGCGTGGTGACACCGCCGCCCTCGCCCGTGCCATCAGCCTGGTCGAGAATCAGCGCGAGGGCTTCGAGCGCGTGTTGTCGGAGCTCCATGCGAAGATCGGGAAGGGAAACACGCAACGCATCGGGATTACCGGGCCGCCCGGAGCGGGAAAGAGCACCCTCGCCGAGCAGCTGGTCCGCGCGTATCGCGAGCGTGGCCTCAAAGTCGCAGTCATCGCGGTGGACCCCACCAGCCCGTTCACGGGTGGCGCGCTGCTCGGCGACCGGATCCGGATGGAGTCGGTGAGTCTCGATCCGGGCGTCTTCATCCGGTCGATGGCGACGCGCGGCGCCCAGGGCGGCCTCGCCACCACCACCGAAGAGGTCGCGGACGTGCTCGAGGCCTTCGGGTTCGATCGCATTCTCATCGAAACGGTCGGAGTGGGCCAGACCGAATTGGACGTCGCCGCCACCGCCGAGACGACGGTGCTGGTGCTCGTTCCCGAATCGGGCGACGGCATCCAGACGCTCAAGGCCGGGGTCATGGAGATCGCCGAGTTGTATGTGATCAACAAGAGCGATCGTCCGGGAGCGGAGAAGCTGCGCCAAGAGATCGAGGTAATGCTGGGCATACGGAAGGGCAACGCATTTGCGCATGTGCGGCCTCACCACGGAAGGTTGGAAGGTGAGAAGGTTGGACGGAAACACCTTCCAACCGTCCAACTTTCCAACGATTGGGACGCCCCTGTACTCACCACCGTCGCCTCGAAGGGTGAGGGCATCGCCGAGCTCGTGACAGCACTCGACCGACATCACCGATACCTCGCGAGCAGCGGCAAGCTCGATGAGCGTCGCAAGAAGCGACTCGCGGCCCGGACGCGGGCCGTCGTGAACCGCGCCATCCGCCAATGGGTATGGGACGCGACACAGGCGGAGGACCTGTTGGCGCGGCGGCTCGACGATGTCGCCGCCGGAACGCGCAGCCCGTATGACGTCGCGGCGGAGGTCCTGGAGCAAGTGAGGAACGGAGGCGCGGTAGAACCGCGAATTTCCAATGAAGAATGATCAATGACCACGGGCAACAAAGCCGTCTACACAGCCGCTGACCTGAACGGGTTCGACGTCGAGAGACAGCTCGGTCGTCCCGGCGAGTATCCGTTCACGCGCGGCATTCATCCGACGATGTACCACGGCAAGCTGTGGACGATGCGTCAGTTTGCCGGCTTCGGCAGCGCGACCGACACGAACCGCCGCTACAAATTCCTGCTCGAGCATGGCCAGACCGGCCTCTCCGTCGCGTTCGACTTTCCCACGTTGATGGGCTACGACTCCGATCATCCCCGTTCCGAGGGGGAAGTCGGCAAGTGCGGCGTGGCGATCTCGTCGCTGGCCGACATGGAGACGCTGTTCGCCGGGATCCCGCTCGATCAGGTCTCGACGTCCATGACGATCAATGGCCCGGCCGCCATTCTGTTCTGTTTCTACGTCGCCGCCGCCGAAAAGCAGGGCGTCCCGATCGCGAAGCTCCGCGGCACGGTGCAGAACGACATTCTCAAGGAGTACATGGCCCAGCACGCGTGGGTGTATCCGGTCGAGCCGGCGCTCAAGGTCATCGTCGACATGTTCGAGTGGGGCGCGAAGCATACGCCGCTGTGGAATACGATCTCGATCTCGGGCTATCACATCCGCGAAGCGGGCGCCACGGCGGCCCAGGAGCTGGCGTTCACGCTCGCCAACGGCTTCACGTACGTGGAGCGGGGCGTCGCCCGGGGGCTCGACATCGATTCGTTCGCCGCACGCCTTTCCTTCTTCTGGGACATTCACAACGACTTCTTCGAAGAGATTGCGAAGCTGCGGGCGGCGCGGCGCATCTGGGCGCGTCACATGCGCGAGCGCTACAAGGCCAGGCAGGCGCGGTCGTGGATGATGCGGTTCCACAGCCAGACGGCGGGCGTCACGCTCACCGCCCAGCAACCGCTCAACAATATCGTCCGCGTGGCCTATCAGGCTCTCGCCGCCGTGCTCGGCGGTACCCAGTCGCTGCACACGAATTCCCTGGACGAGACACTCGCGCTGCCGACCGAGCAATCGGTCCAGGTCGCGCTGCGCACGCAGCAGATCCTGGCGCACGAAACCGGCATCGCCGAGGTCATCGATCCGCTGGGGGGCGCGTACTTCATCGAGGCGCTCACCGATCAGCTGGAGCGGGAGGCGGAGGCGCTGTTCGGCGAGATTGCCTCGATCGGCGGGGTCGTCCGGGGGATCGAGACGGGCTGGTTTCAGCGCCAGATTGCCCAGTCGGCCGCCGCCTTCCAGCGTCAGGTGGAGCTGGGGGAAAAGGTCATCGTGGGCGTAAACGAATTCCTGTCCGATGACGATCACCCGGTCGAGATTCTGAAGGTGTCGAACGATGCCGAGGAGCAGCAGCGGCAGCGCCTGGCGCGCCTGCGCGCCGAGCGAGACAACGAATTGGTGGGGCGCCGCCTCGAGGCGTTGCGACAGGCGGCGGAGTCGGATCACAACGTCATCGGTGCCATGTTGGATTGTGCCCGCGCCTACGCCACGCTCTACGAGATCCGTCACGCGCTGGAGCGTGTCTGGGGCGCCTACCGCGAACCGGTGTTCTTCTAGCCATGAACGTACTGCCCGCCGCCATCACCGAGCACGATGCCCACGCCGCGATTGCACGCCTCGTTGCCATCCCACCCGGCAGCCACTGGGTGGTGACGTGCTACCTCAAGCTCGAGCCGCGCGACCGCAGCCGCGGCAAGTACCTGATCAAAATGAAAAACCGCGTGCGCGCAAGCGAAGCGGCGCTCGCGCGCCAGGCACTGACGCATCAGGATCGCGAGGTCATCTCCGCCGCGCTCCGTGAGGTCCTCGATTATCTGGAGGAGCCCAGCCACCTGCCGAGCGCCCGCGCGATCGCGATCTTCGCGTCGCGGCAGCTCGGCTTGTTCGAGGCGATCCCGCTGCCGCACGTGCATCGCTCGCGGCTGGCCGTCACGCACGAGCCGCTCGTGCGCGAGCTGCTGGTGCTCGAAGAGGAATTCGGCACCATCCTCGCCGTCGTCTACGATCGGACGGCGGCGCGCTTTTTCGAGGTGACGGCGTACGATTGCGTGGAGCTGGTGGGACTCGCGGGGATCGAGTCGTCGCGCGCGAGCAAATTCCACGGCGGCACGCAACGCCAGGTCATGGCACGCGGCGGAACGCCGTCCGGGAGCGCCGGCGAACACAACTATCACATGCGGATCCGCACCGAGAAGCAGCGGCTCTACGCGCAGATCGCGGACCGCGTCTTTCAGGTCAACCGCAGCAAGCCGCTCGCCGGCATCGTGCTGGGCAGCGTGGGTGTGGACGCCGGCGCGGTGATTCCGCACCTTCACAGCTACGTCCACGACCTCGTGCTCGGCGTGGTGAAGCTGAACCCCAAGAACGCGACGCCCGCCGAGGTGCAGGAGGCGACGCTGGTGCTCCGGGAAGAGCGGGAGCGCGCCTGGGAACGCGCCCACGCCGACGCGGTCAAGGACGGCGTGCCGCGGGGCTGGGCCGTCAACGGGCCCGACCTGACGCTGAAGGCGCTCACTCGGGGGCAGGTGCGCACGCTGCTGGCCGACGGTCACGATGACGATCCTCGCATTGATGAGGCGATCGAAGAAGCGCTGAGTCAGCGCGCGCAGGTGGATGTCCTCTACGACGAAAAAGCCCGTCGTGTCGTGGACGGCCTCGCGGCGCTGCTGCGCTTCCGCGCTTGATGACCGCACGGCGCCGGCCGATCCGCATTCTGGTGGCGAAGCCCGGGCTCGACGGCCATGACCGCGGCGCGAAAGTCGTCGCGGCGGCGCTGCGCGATGCCGGAATGGAAGTGATCTACACCGGGCTGCATCAGACGCCGGAGATGATCGCCCAGGCGGCGATCCAGGAAGACGTGGACGTCGTGGGCCTGTCGATCCTGTCGGGGGCTCACCTGACGTTGTTCCCACGCGTCCGCAAGCTGCTCGACGCCGCCGGTCGCCAGGACATGCTCCTCACCGGCGGCGGCATCATCCCCCCCGAAGACATGAGCGCGCTCGAATCGCAGGGCACCGGCAAGTTGTTCGGTCCGGGCACGCCGACGTCGGATCTGATCAAGTACATCCAGGAATGGGCCGCCGATCATGTCGCTGCGTAGTCACACGCACGACGCACCACGCACGACCCACGGCCGTTCGTGAGTCGCCTCAAGACGCTCCGCGACGCATACCAGCAGCTGCGCGCGCGCCTGGAACAAGGCGGCGGCGCGGACCGCATCAAGCGCCAGCACGATCAAGGCAAGCTGACCGCGCGCGAGCGCGTCGCCGCGCTGCTCGACCGGGACGGTCCGTGGGTCGAAATCGGCCTGCTCGTCGCCTGGGACCAGTACGACGGCCAGGCGCCGGCCGCCGGCGTCGTCACGGGGTTGGGCCGCGTGGGCGGCCGGCCGGTCGTCGTGGTGGCCAATGATGCGACGGTGAAAGCCGGGTCGTGGTGGCCCGAGACGATCAAGAAGATCCTGCGCGCGCAGGAGATCGCGATGCGGCAGCGCATTCCGATCGTTTACCTGGTGGATTCCGCGGGCGTGAACCTGCCTTATCAAGGCGGCGTATTTCCGGGGCAGTACGGCGCCGCCCGGATCTTCTACTACAACTCGATCATGCGCCGCTATCTCAAAGTCCCGCAGATCGCCGCGGTCATGGGCCCCTGCATCGCGGGTGGCGCGTATCTGCCGGCATTGTCCGACGTGATCTTCATGGTCGACGGCACGTCATTCATGGGACTGGGCGGGCCGAATCTCGTCAAAGGCGCCACGGGACAAGTCGTGGATGCGGAAACGTTGGGCGGTGCGACGACGCACACCTCCGTCAGCGCCGTCGCGCATTACCGCGCCAAAGACGACCAGGAATGCATCGCACGCATCCGCGAATACATCGGCCGCCTGCCGCACGCACCGCCGTCGCCGCGCACCTACCCGGCACCAAAGCGGGACGTGAAAGCGCTGTACGAGCTGATCCCCGTCGATCACCGCATGAGCTACGACGTCCGGGCGATGTTCGAATGCCTGCTCGATGCCGGCCGGCTCGATGAGTTCCAGCCGGATGTTGCGCCCGAGATGATCTGCGGGCATGGCGCGATCGAGGGTCGCCCGGTCGCGGTGATCGCGAACTCGCGCGGCGTGATCAAAGGCAAGAAAAAGGCCGAGGCGCCGAGGATCGGCGGCATCATCTACACGGAGAGCGCCGAGAAAGTGGCCTACTTCATCGAAAACGCCGACCGCGAGCGGCTGCCGTTGCTGTTCCTTCAGGACGTTTCCGGATTCATGGTCGGGACCGAGGCGGAGCATACGGGTATCATCCGAGCGGGTGCGCGCTTCGTCGAAGCGATGGCGACGGCTACCGTCCCGAAGCTGGTGCTCACGGTCAATCACGCGTCCGGAGCCGGTTACTACGCGATGGCGGGGCAGGGGTTCGACCCCGACTTCATCGTGTCCTGGCCCACCGGCCGCATGGGGGTGATGGAGGGAGAGTCGGCGATCCAGGCCGTGTACGGCGCCGACGCTTCCAAACCGGACAACGCGGCCGCGGTGGATGCGATGCGCGCCGATTACGAGGACCAGCTCGACGCGAAGTTCGCCGGCGCCCGCGGCTTTGTCGATGCGATTCTCACGCCCGAGGAAACGCGCGACACACTCGCGTTTCTGCTCGAGGTGTCCACTGAATTCACCGGCCCCCACCTCGGGGCCTTTGCACTGCCGAGTCTCACGTGATGATGAAGACGCTCGCGATTGCCGGCCTCGTATTGGGGACGGCCTGCGCCTCGACGAAGGCCGTCGGTCCGAAGGTCACCCCGGCGACGAAGTCGGCAGCACCCCCGGTCCCGACGACGGTGGCCGCGGATGGCAGCCGGACGCCGGTCGTCGATCCCGCCGTCGCCTACATGCTCGGCCTCATGCCCGTGAAGAACACCGGCGTGGATGTCTTTCAAGCCATGCATCCGACCTACGACGGCCGCGGTGTGCTCATCGCCATCCTCGACAGCGGCATCGATCCGAACGTACCCGGCCTCATTGCGACGAGCACGGGCGCGCCCAAAATCATCGAGCTGCGGGACTTCTCCGGTGAAGGGCGCGTCGCGCTCGCTGCGTTTCCAGCTCCAACAGATAATGAAATGAAGGGTGCCGCCCGGATTGGCCGGCTGACAACCGCGACGACGTGGTACCGCGGCGTATTCCGTGAGCTGCCGCTGGGCCGGCCGCCCGCGAGCGACGTGAACGGCAACGGCCGCAACACGGACGAGTTTCCCGTCGTGGTCGTGAAGGCGTCGGATGGCTGGGTGGCGTTCCTCGACACCAATCTCGACGGCTCGTTCGAGGACGAGATGCCGTTGCATGACTATCGGCAGGGGCGTGAGACGATCGCGTTGGGGACGAAGCCGCTGACCATCGTCGCGAACTTCAGCGAAGCGGACAGCGCACCTGTGCTCGACCTCTTCTTCGATACGTCGGGGCACGGAACACACGTCGCCGGCATCGCGGCGGGGCACAATCTCTACGATGTAACGGGATTCAACGGCGTGGCCCCCGGCGCGCAGCTCATCGGCCTCAAGATCGCCAACAACGCGCGCGGCGGCGTAACGGTACACGGCAGCATGATGCGCGCGATCGATTACGCGGCACGCTACGCCACGCAGCGGAATCTGCCGCTGGTGCTGAACATGAGCTTTGGCGTCGGCAACGAGCACGAGGGTCGAGCGGTCATCGACTCGATCGTGGACGCGTTCCTGCTGGCGCATCCCGCCGTGGTGTTCGCGATTGCCGCCGGCAACGACGGGCCAGGCCTCTCGACGCTGGGGTTTCCGGGATCGGCGGACCTCGCGCTCACCGTCGGTGCCACGTACCCCGGCGTCTACGCCCGGCCGCCGCAGCCCGGCGTCCCACCAGCCCGCGATGCGCTCGGTTACTTCAGCTCGCGCGGCGGCGAGCTGGCAAAACCGGACATCGTGGCGCCGGGAATAGCATTCTCGACCGTGCCACGCTGGGACACCGGCAATGAGGTCAAGGTGGGCACCAGCATGGCGACGCCGTACGCCGCGGGACTGGCCGGCTGTCTCGCATCGGCGCTGGTGCAGGAAGGCCGTCGAGCGAGCGCGGCCGACGTCGTCCAGGCACTCCGTGTGTCGGCGCGCCCATTCAATGGCGCACGCCTGATCGATGAGGGGGCGGGCATGCCGGTCCTCGAAGCCGCCTACCAGTGGCTCGAGGGCGGACACCAGGGTTCGAGCTATGAAGTGCGCGCCACGACCGGGGTGTCGGCCGCCTTTCGCCGCAACGGCTTCGCGGGCGGCCAGGACAGCGTCGAGACATTCATTGTTCGGCATCGCGCGGGCCTGCGCGCGGCGCAGTTCGCGTTGCACGCCGATGTGCCGTGGCTCAGCGTGGACGACACCGTCGATGCGGCCCCGCGCGCTACCCAGATCCCCGTCACCTACCATCGCAGCTCGTTGACGGCACCCGGCGTCTACATCGGCACCGTGACGGCGGTGAATCCCCGCGACGCGATCGCCGGTCCGTTATTCACCCTGGTGAACACGGTCATCATCCCGACGGACCTCGCGGCGAAAGTCCTGTTCGATGAGCGCCGCATGATCGGCCCCGCCGGGGTGCAACGCTATTTCCTGCGCGTGCCGCAGCCTGACGCGACGCTGCGGGTGACGGTGACGTTGCCCGATTCGCAGGGCCAGCAAGCGACGGTACGGCTGTACGAGCCTGATGGCGCACCCGCACGCTCTGCCCCGCAGGATGTCGATATCGGGAAAGAGGACCCCGGTAGCGCGTCGATCACGGTCCGCGCCGAGGACATGGTCCCGGGCGTGTACGAGCTGGACGTCGTCGCGCCGCCCCTGTCAGCGTCAACCGTGACGGTGCGCGCCGATCTTGGCCCCGTGGCGCTCGCTCCGGCGCAGAATGGCGGCCTGGAGTTCTCGAGTGTGCTCAGTGAGCAAGGAGCCACGGTGACCGGTGAGGTCCAGTACCACCTCGTCGGCGCCGAGCGGACGTATGCGATCGCGGGCCGCGGCCAGCCGCCAGAGTCGCTGCAGGTGCGCGCGCCGCGTTGGGCGAAACGGATGGAGGTGGACCTCGAGCTTCCCCCCGATCTGTGGGACGAGATGACGGACCTCTCCGTGACGGTGTACGACTCGAGCGGTCAACAGCTGCGCGGCGGCAATCAGCCGGTGAATTACGCGTTCGGCCGCATGGGCGTCGCGTTGTCCGATTCGGTCATCGGCATTCCGTTGACGGTGGAGCTGTATCCGGCATTCGCGAAGCTCCCGGGCCACGCCTGGAAGGGCACGGTCCGCATCCGGTTTCTGGGACCTGACGAACCCGTGGGTGAGCGTGGTGCCCTGTCGGTCGTCGCCGCCGGGCGCCGCATCGTGCGGTTGCCGACTCCGCCAGCACTGGACCTGCCGGAGGGTTTCAGTGCGCTGATCGAAACCCGCGTGACGACGTCGACCGGCACGATGGCGGCGCGGCGGACGACGGTGGGAACGGGGAGCGGCGCGCGCGGAGCCAGCGGACCGCGGTGAGCGCTCGTCCGGCGACGGTGCGGGTCGCGGGAGGGCAGGGATTCTGGGGTGACTGGCTGGAAGCGCCGTACCGCCAGGTCACCGGCGGTCCCGTCGACTATCTGATGATGGACTATCTCGCCGAAGTCACGATGTCCATCCTGCAAAAACAAAAGTCGCGCGACGCGACGCGGGGCTACGCCACCGACTTCGTCGACCAGATGGAGCGGATTCTTCCCACGGTGGTGGAGCGGGGCATCAAAGTCACCGCCAATGCCGGCGGGGTGAACCCGCGCGCCTGCGCCATGGCGGTCGCCGATGTCGCCCGACGGCTCGGCCTGGCGGGAAGGCTCACGATCGGGGTGGTGAGCGGGGACGATCTGCTGGGCCGGCTCGACGGGTTGATCGCCCGTGGCCACGATCTCCAGAACCTCGACACGGGGCGGCCGCTGCACGACGTGCGCGATCGCGTGCTCTCCGCCAACGCCTACCTGGGCGCCGCGCCGGTCGTAGAGGCGCTGCAACGCGGGGCGCAGGTCGTCATCACCGGGCGCGTCACCGACACCGGTCTGACGCTCGGCCCGTTGATGCACGCCTTCGGTTGGCCGCGCGATGCGTGGGATCGCATCGCCGCGGGCACCGTGGCGGGACACATCATCGAGTGCGGGGCCCAGGCGAGCGGCGGGAACTGCCTGAGCGACTGGAAGACGATCCCGAACCTCGCCGCTGTGGGCTACCCCATCGTTGAGGCCCGCGCCGACGGCACGTTCGATCTGATCAAGCATCCCGGGACGGGCGGGCGCATCGACGTCGCCGGGGTCACCGAGCAGCTGGTCTACGAAATGGGCGATCCCACGAGCTACATCACGCCGGACGGTGTGGCGGACTTTACGACGATCCGATTGAGTCAGGTGGGCAAGGACAGGGTTCGGGTGTCGGGTGTCCGGGGAAAGCCCGCCACCGATAAGCTCAAGGTATCGATCGCCTATTTTTACGGGTACAAAGCGATCGGGACGCTCGTGTATGCGTGGCCGGACGCGTTGGAGAAGGCCAGGGCAGCCGACCGTATTCTGCGCCAGCGGCTCGATGCCCTGGGTCTCAAGTTCGAGGCGATCCTCAGCGAATTCGTGGGTGCGAACGCTACGCACGGCCCGCTGGCGCTGCAGGACATCGACGCGGCGGCAATTCCCGAAGTACAGCTTCGGGTCGGCGTGCGCTCGCCCGACAAGGCAGCCGTCGATCGCTTCACCCGCGAGATCGCACCGCTCATTCTCAATGGCCCGCCGAGCGTCACCGGCTTCGCCGGGGGACGGCCCAAGCCGGAGGAAATCGTGGCGTATTGGCCGGCGTTGATCGACAAGAAGATGGTGGAGCCCTCGGTGGAGCTGATCGAGGCATGAAACGGCGACGGCGGCGGTCGGACGGTCAAAAAGCAAAGGCGGCGGTCGGGCGGTCAAAGACCGTCCGGCTAGTCGACATTGCCCACGCCCGTTCTGGTGATAAAGGGGATACGGCCAACATCGGATTGATCGCCCTCAAGCCCAAGGACTATCCGCTGCTCGTGAAGCAGGTGACGGCAGCGCGCGTGGCGCGGCATTTTAAAGGGATGATCACAGGTCCGGTGGAACGCTTCGAGCTGCCCAACCTGCACGCCCTCAATTTCCTGTTGCACGGCGCGCTCGATGGCGGTGGCACGATCTCCTTGAAGACGGACGCCCAGGGGAAGGTGTTCTCCACCGCCCTGCTGCGCATGGAGATCGAGGTGAAGCGGTGAGCGATCGGGTGCTGGTCCAGATCGCGGGCGGGATCCTCACGGCGACACTCAACCGCCCCGACAAGCGCAACGCGATCGACACGGCGATGATCGATGCGCTGATCGCGGCGGTCGACCGCGCCGATCTCGACGCGGCGGTACGGGTCGTCGTGCTGCGCGGCGCCGGCCGCGACTTCTGCGCGGGGATGGATCTCAACGAGCTGCTCGCGTCCGCGGGCCACACGCTCGACCAGAACCGCGGTGCGGCGCTGCATTTTGCCGAGGTCTTCACGCGCATGCGGCGCCTGCCCAAGCCGGTCGTGGCGCTGGTGCAGGGACGCGCCCTCGCCGGCGGCTGCGGGCTGGCAACGGCCTGTGACGTGATTCTCGCCGCCCGGTCGGCACAGTTCGGCTATCCGGAAGTGCAACGCGGCTTCGTGCCGGCGATCGTGATGACCATGCTGCGCCCGGCGGTGGGGGAAAAGATCGCGTTCGATCTGGCGGCCACGGGCCGGCTGCTGAACGGCACGGAGGCCGCGGCGGCCGGGCTCGTATCCCGCGTCTACGAAGACGCCGACTTCGACGAGCAGGCCGGCGCGGTGCTGCGGGCGCTCGCCGAGGCGAGCCCGTCGGCGCTGGCGTTCACCAAGCAGCAGTTCTACCAGCTGGACGGGTTAAGTTTCGACGATGGCCTGCGGTTGGGCGCCGATGTGAACGCCGTCAGTCGCAGTACGCCCGATTTTCGCGCCGCAATCAGCGCGTTTCTCAACAAATAGCAGCGAGGATGGATATGCGGAATCTCAACGTGCCGATGTACGATCCGGAGATGGTCCGCCCGATGCGGGAGGAGCTGACCCGCCTGGGCTTCGAGGAGCTACGAACTCCGGCCGACGTAGACGCCGTGCTCTCGAGCGAGCGCGCGCCGACCCTGGTCGTCGTCAATTCGGTGTGCGGCTGTGCCGCCCGCAACGCCAGACCGGCAGCGGCGCTCGCGATCCAGCATGACCGCCGGCCGCCACGTCTCGTGACGGTGTTCGCGGGACAGGACGCGGACGCGACGGCCCGCGCGCGCAGCTACTTCACGGGCTACGCGCCGTCGTCGCCGCAGATCGCGCTGTTCAAGGATGGGCAGCTCGTGTTCATGCTCGAGCGGCGTAACATCGAGGGCCGGAATGCTCGAGACATCGCGGCGGATCTGATGTCCGCTTTCGACCAATACTGCTGACGGTAAGGGACGGTAGATGAGGCGACGGTAAAAGACGGTAAGGGTTTTTACCGTCTCTTACCGTCGTTTGTGTTTTAGAGGATCTTCCCGCGCCGCACCCGGAAGTCGACGATTTGCTGCGTCCAGCTCCACAGCGAGTCCTGGTTTGCCATCGCCACACCCTGCACCTCGTGACGGTGCCAGCCGTCCATGACCTGTGAGTCCTGCGTCCAGATCTTTACGCGGTTGCGGGGCACGAGCTTTTCCCAGTTCTGCGCGATCGGCGGATCGGCGTACAGCAGCCGGACCGTGACGTTGCGCGACAGATACTCGATCGGGCTGAGATCGACTTTCGAATACAGCTCTTTCGGCTGCATGCGTCGCGCGCCCGGCATGTCGGGAAGACCGTCCGAAAACATCACGATATTGAGCGGCGCGAGAACGAGGTTCTGCCGCTTGATGTGGACCGCCACCCGCTGGAAGAAGGCGTTGAAATCGGTGAGCGCGTCGACATCGGGGAACCAGGAGCGCAAGTCGCGTTCGATCTCGGCGGGGGTCTTGCCGCTGAGGTCCTGAATCGGATGGAACGTCTTCGGCTGGCCGGGGACATCGCCGCCCAGCGACCCGACGAACACGTCGGTGGCCTGTTTCAGACCACCGAGCCCGTTCACGTGACCATAGATGTACAGTGCGGCATACCGCAACGCGTCGTCGAAACGAGGGTTGTTCCGAAACGAGCCGGACACGTCGAGGCCGACGACCAGCGTGGACCTGGGAGGCAGCGCGTTCCCCGGCGGTTTGCAGCCAACCAGAGTGAGGGCTAATAGCCCGACTACGGCGCGCTTCACCGGGCCACCTCGCCACTGACGCGCGCCGGGAAATGCGTCGCCGCCAGGACGTCATCGATCGACTTGAACGGCAGCGTGAAGTGACCGCGGCCCGTGAAGACCACGAACAGGAAGTTGAGCCCGGCCGCGACCACCTGCAGCACCGGCAGCGACACGAGCTCGAACAGCTCGCGCGCCTCTTTGCGGAACCACTCGCGCTCCCCTTTGAGGGCGGCAATGGGACCCTTCCAGTAATCGGCCATCACCGGGGCACTGCCGTGGGCCGCCATTCCTTCGACCACCATGGGCTGGCGGCCGAGCAACGCGATCAACGCCGGCGCGCCAAACCGGCCGAACAAGAACCAGGTCATGCCGCGCACACCGACCCAGCCGAAGAACGCGAGACCGATCGTGCCGAAGACTCCCAGCTGGATCCCTTGCTGGGCCAGCCACGGCGTCATCGCGTCGACCAGCTCACGATACAGGAACAACACTTCGAACATGGCGACGGCGATCTCGACCAGGATCATGAAGACGATATTGCCGGTCTGACGCTCCTTGATCGCGTCATTCAGCACCTGGATGCAGGCAAACGAGCCGGCGATGATGATCGCCAGGAAAACCCACAGAATCAGAATCAGCGCGAAGCCGTTGACCTCGTATCCCGTGAGGTCGGCCAGCAGCTCGCTCATCGTGGGCCGCAGGGTAAACGTGAAGATCGTCGCCTCGACCGCCGACCACACGATCAACAGGACGAAGGCCGGCCACGGGATGCCGGGGCGACGCGACGTCGCGTCGAGCATCGCGAGTGGTGAAGTGATCGCGCCCTTCAGGGTGCCCCAAACCAATTGCACGCTCAACTTCAGCAGTCCCCACACCCAGCCGACGAGCACGATGAGAAACTTCACGAGGCCCGCCCAATAGAACCACACCATCCGCAACGCGTCCCACCACGCCAACGCGACCGACTGCATGAGCGTCACCGAGCGTCCGAGGCGGAAGGGGATCGTGTAGAGGGATACCATGGTGCCCCAGATCCCCGCGATGAACGCCGCGGCAGGCAGCAGCAGCAGGAGGGACATCCCGGCAAGATTCCAGAAGGTTTCGCCCCGGAGCACGAATCCAAAAATCTTCGCCTGGAAGGGGACGATCCACGCCACCCCAGCGACCACCCACTGCACGAGCTGCTGGAGCACGAAACTCCATTGCTGGGTCTGTGCGGCGTTGGCGACAGTCTCTTGCATCGGAAGAGCCCTCCCACGGGATAGGACGGCATGCGCTGCGAGGCGGACATTGTTATAAACGGGACCCGACAAGTCAAGCAAAAGGTGCGTGACGGGCATCACGGGCGGCTTGCGACTTGCGCAAAATGGCCAGTCGAGGCTACTCATCTCGGTGTGCCGGATGACCCCAAACGCTTGATTGTCGTCGGCGACCGTGTCCTGATCGCTCCCGAGGAGGGGGAGGAGCGGACCAACGTCGGCCTGTATTTGCCCCCGTCGGCCATCGAAGGGCGGCAGGTGCAGGGCGGGCGTATCGTCGCCACGGGCCCGGGGACTCCGATGGCGGAACCTGCCAGCATGGACGAGGAGCCATGGAAGATCCACGGCGGGGGCGCCGAAGTGAAATACCTCCCCATGCAGGCCGAGATGGGGGACTACGCGCTGTTCTTCCGCAAGGCCGCGGTGGAAATCACATTCGAAGAGAAGACCTATCTCGTCGTGCCACAGGCTGCGATACTGGTACTCGTGCGAGGAAAACATGGCTGACATGGGGTGGGCCCGCAGTCGTGGAGATCGCGCCGAAGGGCAGGGCCTGCGGCGCGGTGCCTGGTATCGCGTCGTCGAAAACCCGCAGAAGGATTACATCGTCGTCGACGTCCATCACGTCGAGATTCGGGTCCCCAAAGGGGACCTCGAAATCCGGGGACAGCGCCCTAGTACTTGGAGCGTCGTCCGCCAGCCACACCTCGTTTGTCCTGGTTGTGGCTCCCGCGCGGTCATTCCCGAAGGCATGAAAGACGCCAAATGCAATGAGTGCGGCCGCGTCTCCCCGATTGACTGGAAGGATGCCGGCTA
>DASPXD010000237.1:0-48059 GCA_035637435.1 Gemmatimonadales bacterium | reverse complement strand
ATCCGGCCGGCAGCCACGCTGGTGGCGGTGACCCGGCTGATCGATCCGGGCATGCTGGTCGAAATCGAGGCTGAAGCGATTCTTCCCCAATGAAAATCGTAGTAAGCGGGTCGACGGGCTTGATCGGCTCCGCGTTGGTCGAGGTGCTCGGTCAGCGGGACGACGAAGTCGTCGGGCTCGTGCGGCGCCGGCCCGGCGCGGGCGAACCGGCCATCGCCTGGGATCCCGCACGCGGTTCAATCGATCGCGCCACCTTGGAGCGGGCGGGAGCCGACACGGTCATTCATCTGGCGGGTGAGAACGTGTTCGGCCGCTGGTCGCCGGCCAAGAAACACCGCATCCGTGACAGCCGGGTGCTGGGCACGCGCTTGCTCACAGACGCGCTCGCCGGCCTGGCGCGTCCTCCAGCAACGCTGCTCGCGGCGTCGGCGATCGGCTACTACGGCGATCGCGGGGACGAAGCGGTGACGGAGCGGAGCGCGCCGGGCGAGGACTTCCTCGCGCACGTCTCGCGCGATTGGGAGGCGGCGACCGCGCCGGCCACTCGCGCGGGGATCCGCGTCGTCAACATGCGCATGGGCGTCGTGCTGACAACGACCGGTGGCGCGCTCGCTAAGATGCTGCCGGCGTTCCGCCTCGGACTCGGCGGGCCGATCGGCAGCGGCAACCAGTATGTGAGCTGGATTGCCCTCCCTGACGCCATCAATGCCATTCTGCACGTGCTGATGCACGCCGATCTGGTCGGACCGGTGAACATGACGGCGCCGCATCCCGTCTCGAGCCGTGAGTTTGCCAGGACGCTGGGAAAGGTGCTCGGCCGTCCAGCTGTGGTCACGGTTCCCGCGTTCGCGCTCCGCATGGCGTTCGGTTCGGATGGTGCGGCGCTGTTGCAGAGTGGCCAGCGCGTCCTGCCGGCGCGGCTGCTCGCATCCGGCTTCAAGTTTTCGCTCGAGGCGCTGGAGCCTGCACTTCGTCACTTGCTTGCCCCGTCGGAACGGGTCCGGTAGTATCGGGCATGACGCTTCCCGACGCGTATCGCGACGAACCCGAAGTCCCTGACGACCAGTTCGCAGAGCCTGAGGTCTCCAAGCGGTCGCGCGGCGTCGCGCTCGGGCTCTGTCTCTTTGGCGGGTTCTTCGGGCTGCACCGGTTCTACCTCGACAAGACGAAAAGCGCGTTCGCGATGATCTTCACGTTCGGTGGCCTCGGCATCTGGTGGCTGTACGACCTCGTGCTGCTGGCGGCAGGCGAGTTCCGTGACGCGAAGGACCTGCCGGTGAGGAACTGGAGCGTGGAGGAGTCGCAATTCCCCGGTCGAGAATTGACGCATCGGGCGGAGCGCCGTGTGAACGAGCTCGAGGAACAGGTCGACGGATTACGCCAGCAGTTCAACGACCTCGCCGAGCGCCTGGATTTCGCGGAGCGCATGCTGGCCCAGCAGCGCGAGCCGCCCCGCCCGCAATTGCCGCGTCCCTCGGGATCCTAGACCGCATGCGCATCGGAGTGCCAAAGGAAGTCGCCGCCAATGAGCGGCGTGTGGCGCTTACGCCGGACGTCGCGGGCCGCCTGGTCAAAGGCGGCTTCGAGGTCGTGGTCGAGCGCGGCGCCGGAACGGCGGCGTTTTTTCCGGATGAGGCCTACACCACCGTTGGTGTGAAGATCGGTGATCGGTCGTCGGTCATCGGTCAGTCCGATATCGTGTTGCAAGTCCAGGCGCCGCATGCCGCGGAGCTCATGCAATATCGAGAGGGCGGCGCGCTCGTCGCGTTCTTCCAGCCCACCCCTGAATTCCTGCGCCAACTCGCGCAACGCAAGCTGACAGCTTTCAGTCTGGTGTTCCTGCCGCGCATTACGCGGGCGCAGCCGATGGATGTGTTGTCGTCGCAGGCGACCGTGGCCGGCTACAAGGCCGTGCTGCTCGCCGCCTCCACGACAGGGCGGTTGCTGCCGATGCTCGTGACGGCCGCGGGCACACTCCCCGCCGCCCGCGTGCTGGTGCTCGGCGCGGGGGTCGCGGGACTGCAGGCGATCGCGACGGCACGCCGCCTCGGAGCGATCGTCTCCGCGTTCGATGTTCGGCCGGCCGTCAAGGAGCAGGTGCAGAGCCTGGGCGCCTCGTTTCTCGAGATGGCGATCGAGGAGCACGCCGAGACCGCCGGCGGCTATGCCAAGGAGCTGTCGGAAGAGACGCACCGCAAAGAGCTGGCGTTGCTCGCGGCGGCCGTGAAGGACGCTGATATCGTGATCTCGACGGCGGCAATCCCCGGCAAGAAAGCGCCGGTACTCATCACGGCGGCGGCGGTGCAGGGGATGAAGCCCGGCGCGGTCATCGTGGATCTCGCCGCCGAGACGGGCGGCAACTGCGAGCTGACCGAACCCGGCTCCGAGATCGTGCGCAACGGCGTCTCGATTCTCGGGCCCCTGAACCTGGCGAGCACGCTGCCGCGCGATGCGAGCCAGATGTACGCCCGGAATCTCTCGGCATTTCTGGGGCACATCGTGCAGGACGGCAGGCTGCGACTCGACTTCGAGGACCAGATCATCCGCGACACGTGCATCACTCACGCGGGCGAGGTACGCAAATCATGAGCGCCGACTTCGGATCGATGCTGTTCGTGTTCGTGCTGGCGACGTTCATCGGGCTCGGGGTGATCCGCCGCGTCTCCCGCCTCCTGTATACGCCGCTGATGTCGCTGACCAACGCGATCTCGGCCATCGCAGTGGTCGGGTCGATCGTGGTCACCGGCGCGGACCATCCGCTCACGATCCGCATCCTCGGCGCCGTCGCGCTGTTCGCCTCGATGACCAACATCGTCAGCGGCTTCATGATCACCGACCGCATGCTCAAGATGTTCAAGAAGCAGTGATGCATCTCGTCGGCGAGCTGTCCGCCGTCCTCGCCACGGCGCTGTTCATCTTCGCGCTGTACTGGATGAACGATCCCAAGACGGCGCGCCGCGGCGTGATCGCCGGCGTCACGGGGATGTCCGTCGCCGTGCTGGCGACCTGGTTTCAGCCCGAGATCGTGCATCACGCGTGGGTGGTGGGCGCCATCGCCGTGGGATTCCTGGTGGGCGTGCCGTTGTCGCGCGTCCCGCTGACCGCCGTCCCGCAACGCACGGCGCTTTCCCATGCGTTCGGCGGTCTTGCCGCCGGCCTCGTCGGTACCGCGGAGTATTTCCTCTGGCTCGGCGGGCCGGCGACCGCCGCGGTGCAGCTCACGCCGTTTCGCATGAGCGCGCTGGTCGCCGAAGTGATCCTGGGGTTCCTGACGTTCACCGGCAGTCTGATGGCAGCGGGGAAGCTCCAGGAGGTGCGCTGGATCCCGCAGCGCCCAGTCACGTATCCCGGTCAGAACTTCGTGAACATCGGCGTGCTCGCCCTCGCGGTCGCGCTCGGCGTGCTGCTCGTGTTGCACCCCGGTGCGTCCTGGTCCGGCCAGGCGTTCCTCGGCATCGCCGGTCTGGCGTTGCTGTTCGGGGTGTTGCTGATCATCCCGATCGGCGGCGCCGACATGCCCACCGTGATCTCGATTCTGAATGCCTACGCCGGTCTCGCCGCGGTCGCGATGGGCTTCGTGCTCAACAACAAGCTGCTGGTGACGGCCGGTGCGCTCGACGGCTCGAGCGGCTTGATCCTCTCGATCATCATGTGCCGGGCGATGAACCGGGCGTTCACGAACGTGCTGTTCGGCGCGTTCGGGAAGGCGCAGCCCGCGCTCGCCGCCGGTGAGCAGAAGGAGTGGAAGCAGGAGACGGTGGAAGGCGCGGCGCAACTCCTCGAGCAGGCCCGCAACGTCGTGATCATTCCCGGCTACGGCATGGCCGTGGCCCAGGCGCAGCACAAGGTACGCGAGCTGTACGACGCCCTGACCAAGCGCGGCGTTACGGTGAAGTTCGCGATTCATCCCGTGGCGGGCCGGATGCCGGGACACATGAACGTGCTGCTCGCTGAGGCGAACATTCCGTACTCGGCGCTCGTCGAGATGGACGAGATCAACCCCGAGATGCCGCAGACCGACGTCGCCCTGGTGGTTGGCGCCAACGACGTCGTGAATCCCGCCGCCCGCTATGCCAAAGCGACGCCCATTTACGGCATGCCGATCATCGACGCCGACAAAGCGAAGACGGTGCTGGCGGTGAAACGCAGCAAGAATCCCGGGTTCGCCGGGATCGACAACGAGCTGTACGTGCAGGACAACACCTGGATGCTATTCGGCGATGCGAAGGCGGTGCTGGGCGATCTCGTGAAGCAATTCGGGAGCGGTGGCATTCACTAGCGCCGCCAGGTGTTGTTGTCGCGCGCGATATCCGGGTAGATAGCGCGCGGGTCGAGCACCACGCCCGACAATCGCTTCGCGGTCGCCATGCGATAGGTGAAGCGGTTGCCGAGATTCCACATCTCGACCGGCAAGCGGCGGGTCTCAGCCGTGCCGTCGGCGTAGCGCAGCTCCACCGTGACGGGCAGCACCATCTGGCCGCGGTTCGATAAATACAGGAAGGTGCTGTCGTCGCGGGCGCGCACGGAATCCACCGCCTGGTCGAGGCGTGCCGTTGTGTAGATCCAGCCGCGCCAGAACCAGTCGAGATCGCGCCCCGTCACATTGCTCAGCGTGTGGAAGAAGTCCGCCGGCTGGGGATGTTTGCCTTTCCAGCGCCGGGCGTACTCGCGGAACGCCGCATCGAACTCGTCTCGTCCGACGACGTCCCGGAGGATGGAAAGCATCAGGGCCGGCTTCTGGTAGGCGGTCCAATAGAGCTGGCGCACTTCGTCGGGCTTGGTGATCATCGGCTGCTCGCTGCCCGGCGTCGCGGTGGCGGCATACGCACTGAGCAGCTCGCGACGCACGGTGTCGCCATACGCGGTGCCTTTGAAGAACGCTTCGGCCGCGTCGTAGTCGGCGAAGGTATTGAAGCCTTCATCCATCCACGGGTAGCGCCGTTCGTCCGAGCCGACCTGCATCGGGAACCACTGGTGGCCGAGCTCGTGCATCAGCACCCAATACTGGTCTTGGCGCTTCTGGAGCGATGGGCAGAAGATCACCATCGGATACTCCATCCCTTCGATCAGCCCCTCGACCGCGGAGACCTGTGGCCAGGGATACTGGCCGAGCGCGCCGGAGAAATGCTTGAGCGCGAACCGCAACATCGTGTTCGCTTCTTCCCAAGGCATTGCGTCGGCGTGATAGAACGTCTGAACCAGAATGCCGTCCACCGTGCTCGCGTCCCACCGCAAGCCCGCTCCCGCCGCCCACGCGAAGTCGCGCACGCCGCTCGCGGTGAATCGCCAGGTGCGCGTGCCGGGAACTCGGCGCGTCGCGTTGATGACCGCCTCCTGGCGCGTGACAACCTGGACGACCTGTCCCGGCGACGTAAAGGCGCGCGCCAGCCGCGCACGCTCCTGCGTCGAGCGAATGGCCGTGGGATTCGCGAGCGTGCCGGTTGCGGTGACCATGAATCCGGCCGGCACCGTGAGGCTCACATCGAAGTCGCCGAACTCGAGGTAGAACTCGCCCGCGCCAAGAAAGGGCAGTGTATTCCAGCCATGCACGTCGTCGTACACCGCCATGCGCGGGTACCACTGGCCGATCTCGTAGAAGCGTGAGCCGACGCGCCCCATCCGGCCGCCCCCGTACGGCGGAATCGGAAAGTGCCACGCGACGTCGAAGGTGATGCCGCGATCGGGCGCGAGCGGCCGCGGCAGCGCGACGCGCATCATCGTGCCGAAGACCTTGGTCGCCAGTGGCCGCCCGCCCGCTGCGAAGCGATCGATCGTGATCCCGCCGACGAACCCCTTGCCGCTGAAATCGAACACGACGCCGCCCGCGAACAGCAGCGGTGGTTGGTTGAGCACCGCCGAAATCGACCCTGGGGCGAACAGGTTCTGATCGAGCTGTACCCACACGAACGAGAGTGTCTCGGGCGAGCGATTGACGTAGTAGATCCGTCCCCCGCCGCGGAGCACATTGCTCCCCGTGTCGAGCGTTGCCTCGAGCGTGTAGTCGGCCCGCTGCTGCCAGTAGCGCGGCCCGGGCGCGCCCGCGGCGCTGCGGATGGGCGTGGCACCGGGCAGTGGCAGCGGGCGGAACGGAGAGGAGTCGGCCACGGACTGCTGGAGCGCCAACGCCGTCACGGTCAGCAGAACGAGCATGCGGTTCTCCTGGTCACGCAATTATTCCCGCGGCCCGATGCGCAATGGCCATGATGGTCAGCATCGGATTGACGCCGGAAGCACTTGGGAAAGTACTCGCGTCGGCGACGTACAGGCCTCGTATACCCCAGACCCGGTGTTCGGCATCCACGACCGACGTCTTGGCGCTCGCGCCCATGCGGCAGGACGCCATTTGATGAAACGTGACGAGCAGCAGCTGGTTCGGACCCCAGCCCGCGGCATCGACGCGCCGGAGCCAGTCCTCGCGCGCGCCGCGGCCGCCCCCGCCCCCCGGCCGGTAGCTGACGGCGCGAGCGAGCGGCAGCCAGATCTCGCGCGCGCCCCCCCCCGCGGCCTCGAGCAGCTCCGCCGCTGCGGCGATGGCACGCCGCAAGTGCGCACGGTCATAGCGCGACAGATGATAATCGACCACCGCGGCGCCGTCGCGATCCACGCTGACCTGCCCCCCCCCAAAACGGTCTCGTAATAGAATGCCGACGAGCGCGGTGTGGGGCAGCCTGGCCATCCGTTCGCGATGCTGGACCGCCGACTCCCACGGTGCCGCGAGCGCCTGCAGTGAGGGATGAATCGGTGCGGTCTCGAACTTGAACCCGTAGCCCGCGTCCAGGTCGGCGAACTGATCCGAGTAATGCGCCTGGACGGTGCCGGTCCACGGCCGCACCGCTTCCTCCATGTCGGCCAGCACCGCCGTCGCCGGATGCAGCGCCAGATGGCGGCCCAGGGCCGGAAGCCGCACGCCCGAGCGGAGCAGCAGGGCCGGCGAGTGCACGGAGCCGGCGGCCAGGACTACGGTTTTCGCACGCACGCGCACCGCGTACCGGCCGGCGCGCGCCTCGACACCGGTTGCCATGCCGCGCTCGAGGGTGACGCGACGCACGTCGCAGTCCACCACGATGCGTGTGCCGCGTGCAGCCGCATCTTGCAGGTACGTTATCAAGGTCGATTGCTTGGCGCTGCGGCGGCACCCGAATCCGCAGTAGCCGCACGCATCGTCCTGCGTGCAGCCGCGCACGTCACGCGGCAGCAACCCGTGATGCCAACCGAGCTGCTCCAGGCCTCGAATCAGCACGCGGTCGCGCCCCGAGGGCCTGGCGTGATCGGTGTTGACGCCGAGCCGTTGCGCGACGGCATCGAGTGAGCGCGCATACTCTGCGGATTCGAAGTGTGGGAGGCCGTGTTCGCGCGCCCATTCGTGGCGCACCGCGTCGGGCGTGGGGAAACTGGTGGTGTAATTGATGACGGTGCCGCCGCCCAGCGTCGCGCCCTGAAGGATCACGAGCCCCAGGTCGCGCGTCGCCAGCAGCCCGCCGGCGTCGTACATCGTTGCGAGTGCCTCGCCCTCCTGATGCGTGAAATCGGCTTCGTTGCGATAACCGCCTTTTTCCAGGACGATCACGTCCTTGCCGGCGGCCGCGAGCTCCGCGGCCACGACCCCGCCGCCGGCGCCGGAGCCGACGATGACGGCGTCGCAATTGAGCGTCGTATCTGTGGTGATGACGACCGGCCGCAGCGGCTTTGGGGTCCTGGGTGGTGGGCCCAGCGGACCCGGATAGCCGATGGCGCGGGCTGTTCCGGGCGTCGTGTAATGGGTGACGGTCGTCAGCCGTTTCAACGCCTGAAATGCTTTCCGGCGCTGCGGCATGCGGCTTCTCGCCCAACCACGCAGGCATTGTTCGCGTTGCACCGCCGACATGCGCGTGAATGGTTGGGGAATGCCGCTGAGGAGCAGATTCACGACGCGGAAGTCGAGCAGGCGGAGCAGCAGATCCAGCTCCGCTCGGTCGGCCGGGCGTGGCAACGACGCGATCTTGCTCGCCACCCGTGGGGCGAGATCGGCGGTGCTGTCTGCGACGAGCGTCGCGGTGACGGCCCGCAGCACACGCTGCGCGGCGGGCGACAGCGTCAAGTCGTTTGTACGAACGTCAGCTTGAAGCCATCGGGGTCCGTGATCATGAACTGGCGCTCGCCCCAGGGCATCAGCTGCGGCTCCTGATCGAGGGCGCCGCCCCGCGCTTTGACCTCCGCAGCCACGCGATCGATGTCCTGTGCTGTCTCACACCGCAGTCGTGACCCAACGCCTTTTTGCCGGTCACGCCCTTTCGCGAAGTCGTCCTGGCTCAGCATGAACGTCACCGACCCGGCGCGCATTTCGCAGCCCAGCAATGCACCGTCCTCGCGCCATTCCTCGCCCACGACGAATCCGAGCACGTCGCGATAGAACGCGATGCTGCGTTGCAGGTCCGACGCGGTGAACGACGGGGTGACATCGCGCAGCCGGAGCGTTTCCGGCTGGCTACGGGCCCCGGGACGCTGCCGGGCCTTGGCCCGGGGCCGAGGACGAGCCTTCTTGGAATTGGTCTTCTTGGTCGCCATTGAACGAGCTCCAGACGGGGTCAGGAAGCGTAGCGAACCGCACGACGTCTCGCCAGATTCCCGGTTCCCTCATCCAGGACGACGCGGATGGCGACCAGCAACGCTGTAGCGGTTTGGGAAGGCAAGCTCAAGGACGGCAAAGGCAGCTTCAAAGCGCAAAGCGGCATGTTCAGCGGCTCATTCAGCTTCGGTACACGCTTCGAGGGCAAGAAAGGCTCAAACCCCGAGGAGCTGCTGGCGGCGGCGCACGCGGGATGCTTCAGCATGGCGCTGTCGTCCACCCTCGAGAAGGCGGGCCACCCGGCGACGCGTATCGAGACACGCGCGGCGGTCACGCTCGAAATGGTGGACGGGGTGCCCAAAGTCACCCGCAGCGCGTTGGACGTGCGTGGCAAGGTGGATGGCGTCGACGAGGCCACATTCCGGCAAGCGGCGGAGACGGCGAAGAAAAGCTGCCCCTTGTCGAAGGCGATTCAGGGGAACGTCGAGATTACGATGGAGGCGAAACTGGCCTGACGCGCTGCAGCAGGACGAGCCCCGCGACAAAGAACACGCCGACCGCGGCGACCGCGGCGCGTTGGCTGCCGGCCAGATAGGACACCGCGCCGAAGACCAGGGGCCCGAGTATCGAAGACGATTTTCCGCACAACGCATAGAAGCCGAACAGCTCTGACTCCTTCCCGGGCGGGATGAGCGACGCCATCAGCGCGCGGCTCGCCGCCTGAATGGAGCCGAGACCCAGTCCGGCGGTGAGCGCGACCGCGAAGAACGTCGACTTCGTCTGCGCGAAGTACGCGCCGATGGACACTGCGACCCACAGCAGCAGCGTCAACGTGATCACCTGTTTCGCGCCCCAGCGGTCGGTAGGCCGCGCCAGCAGCAACGCCCCCGCGAGCGCGGAGAACTGGACGGCGAGGAACAGCTTGATCACCTCGGGAGTCGTGAACTGAAGCGTGGTCGCGGCAAAGATGCCGGAGAATACGATCGTCGTTTCCACGCCATCGAAATACAGGAAGTACGCCACGAGAAACCGCCGCAGCGGCTGATTGCCGATCACGTCCCGGACGATGGCGCGAAGGGAGACGCGTTTTTCAGGCTGGGGCCGATCCGCCGGCAGTGCCAGGAACGCGGGCACGGAGAATACCGCGAAGAAGGCGGCGACGAGCAGCCACAGCAGATTGAATTGCCGGGCGTTGACGAGCGGTAACGCGACGACCAGGCCGATGATGGAGCCGAGGTATCCGATCGCAAACCCGAGGCCGGAAACGGCCCCGAGCCGATCGGGGGGCGCGACGTCCGGCAGATACGCGTTGTAGTAGATCTGCGAGCTTTCGAACGCGAAGTTCGCGAGCGCGATCAGCGCAAATCCCTGCAGCACCATGCCCGGCACGAGCGTCGTGAACAGCGCGATGCAGCCGATGCACAACGCCGTGAAGGCGATGAAAAAACGCTTGCGCCATCCCGCGCGGTCGGCGAACGCACCGAGCACCGGACCGGTCAGCACGACCAGCAGGAGCGACGCCGAGATCGCGCGCCCCCACCACAGATCGCCGAGCCCGTGCGCATTCCCGACGATGTGCGTGGCGTAGTAGACGCTGAAGACGGCGACGACGATGACCGCTGAATACGCGGAGTTGGCGAAATCGAACAGGCACCACGCGAGCATGCGTTTCACGGCCGGCAAAATGGCGCGGCGTAGTCGGGCTCGCTAGCTTGAACCCGTGCCCTGGATGGTCTATCTCCTGCGCTGCGGCGATGGCTCGCTCTACACCGGCATCACGAAGGATCTCTCCCAGCGCCTCGCGTCGCATCAGAGCGGCAAGGCGAGTGCCTACACGCGCGCGCGCCGCCCGGTCTCGCTGGCCTATCGGGAAGTGGTGCGCGGTCGCGGTGCCGCGTTGAGACGGGAGGCTGCGATCCGCCGCCTCTCCCGCGCCGAAAAACTGGCGCTATGCAACGGCGCGACGTCGGCCTAGTTGTGATCGCCGGCCTCGTTGCCGCGCTGTGCGTGAGAGCCGGCGTGTGGCAGCTCGATCGTCTCACACAGCGCCGGGCTGGCAACGCCGCCCTGGCTGCGCGCCTGGCCTTGCCGCCGATCGAGCTACGCGGCGCGGTGGCGGTCGATTCGTTGCGCCAGCGGCGTGTCGTTGCCCGCGGCGTGTACGACTACACGGCTGAGCGCGCCTGGCCCGGGCGCAGCTTTGAGGGGACGCCTGGCGTCGCCCTCATCACGCCGTTGCGACTGGCAGGTGGATCGGGTGTGCTGGTCGATCGCGGCTGGGTGCCCTCCCCCGATGCGTTCCACGTCGATCACGCGCCCTATCGGGAAGGCGATACCGCAACGGTGACAGGAATCGCGTTCGTGCCACCGCGGGGACGGGGCGACGTGAATCCCGCCGGATTCCTTCCGATCATCGTGCAACTCGACTCGCCGGAACCGGCGCATGGCCTGCCGCGTCGCTGGCCGCCGCCGGCATTCGACGATGGCCCGCACCTCTCCTATGCCGTGCAGTGGTTCAGCTTTGCGCTCATAGCCCTGGTGGGGACGGCGGCCATGATTCGTAGGGGTCGTTAAGCAACCCCCCGCCGCACGTCCCGTGCCACGAGGGATTAAGCCCTCAGAACTACCGTTTTGACCTCGATTTAGCGATATTGCTCCACCCCAAAACAGCTAAACAAGCTCAAAGGAGCCTACATGGCGGCAGCCCTCCCCCTGAAGCGCCCCGTCAAAGTCGGAGAATTGGTACGGCGCCGGTTGCGTGAGCTGAAGCGCACCCCGCGCGAGCTGGCGGATGCGGTTCAGGTGTCTGAGATCTATATCAGTGACCTCGTCGCCGGACGGCGCCGTCCCCCGGCCCCTGGCCGCATGGACGTCTACGCCCCGATGACCAAGTTTCTCAAGCTGCACCGGAACGATCTGCCCACCTGCGCCAAAGCGGAGCGGGAGGGCGAGACGAAGAGCCGCCGCCGGCCCAATCCGGAGATCCGGGAGCAGTTCCTGGCGCTCTGTCTCGATCCTGCCAAGGGCCGTGTTCTCGCGCGGCGGCTGGGGCGCAAGGACGGCGTCATGCTCGAGCGAGTCATTGTCGGCCGGCTACTCGAGGTCGCGCAGGGGTTCGTGCGGCGCCAGCTCGATGACGATGTGGGTATCCGCATCGCGGCGAGCCGTGAAGGCTGCAGCTATCTCGAGTGGCGCATGAAGCTGATGGAGTTCCTCGATGCGACGCCCGAAGGGCTGACGCCGGATGACGGCGCGGAGTTCGTGCGGCCGCGGATTGCCGGCTGGGATATCGATTACGATACCCACGCGATGCGCATCGTGCTGCGGTCGCAGGACCCGGCGCCGAGACAGGTGCGCGCGTTGAGTATCTGACGGTAAGGGACGGTAAAGGACGGTAAGGGACGGTAAGGGCAAAACCCTTACCGTCGCTTTTTTTTACCGTCTCTTACCGTCCTTTACCGTCGGTTTTAAGTTCCAGCCGTCCCCGCACGCCGTCGTTCTTCCGTCCGGAGCGTCCATGCTTTCCCTTGTTGTGGCCACATTGCTCGCCGTCCAGCAGCCTCCACCACCCCCACCCGACTCGACGAAGCGCGACACCACCAACGTCAAACTCGACTCACTGCCGCTGAAAATGACGCGCACCGTAAGTTTCGAGACGTCGGAAGCCACGTGGATGTCGCTCGATGTCTCGCCCGACGGCAAGACGATCGTCTTCGAGCTGCTCGGCGATCTCTACACGTTGCCGGTCGGCGGTGGCACAGCGACGCGGATTACCTCGGGGCCGGGGTTCGATTCGCAGCCGCGCTGGTCACCCGACGGCAGACGCATCGTGTTTCTGTCCGACCGCAGCGGCGCCGAGAACGTCTGGCTGTGCGATCCCGATGGATCGCATCCGAAGGCTTTGACGAAGGGCGCGACCAACCTCTATGCGTCTCCCGACTGGACCCCGGACGGCAGCTACATCGTCGTTTCTCGAACGAGTGGCTTCCTCGGCAGCACCTATGAGCTGTGGCTGATTCACAAGGACGGTGGCTCCGGCGCCGCCATGCTGCGCGTGCAGACCGGCCCGAACATGCCCCCGCCGATGAACACGCTCGGCGCCGCCTTCGGGAAGGATCCCCGCTACATCTGGGTCTCTCGCCACCGCGGCGGGTTCGGGTACAACCTCGACTATCCGCTTTGGCAGCTCGCGATTTACGATCGCCAAACCGGCCGCCTCTTCACCCAGACCGACATGTACGGCAGCGCGATGCGGCCCGTGCTCTCGTCCGACGGCAAGTGGCTTGTGTATGCGACCCGCTACGACGCCGAAACGGGGCTGCGGCTGCGCAATCTCGCCAGCGGTGACGAGAAGTGGCTCGTCTATCCGGTGACCCGCGACGATCAGGAATCGCGCTTCACGCGCGACCTGTACCCTGGTTACTCGTTCACGCCCGACAATCAGGCCATCATCGTGTCGTACGGCGGCAAGATTCACCGCGTCGCAGTGCCCTCCGGGCAGGTGACCGACATTCCGTTCACGGCGAAGGTCGACCAGCAACTGGGACCGATGGTCCATCTCCCGATCCGGGTGGACACGGGCAGCGTGCTCGTGCGTCAGATTCGCGACGCCTCGCCTTCGCCCGATGGGAAGCGGCTCGCGTTCAGCGCGCTCGATCGGCTGTACGTGATGGATCTGCCCAACGGCACGCCGCGCCGCCTGACCAACGACAGCGTGAAGGAGCAAGTCCCGGCGTGGTCGCCTGACGGCCAGTGGCTCGCCTACGTGACGTGGACCGATGCGGGCGGGACGCTCAACAAGATCAAACCCGACGGCCGCAGCCGCCCGGTGCGTCTCACCGCTGACAGCGCGTTCTACGACACGCCGGTGTGGTCGCCCGATGGCGCGCGGATTGTGGTCGTCAAAGGCCCGCGCGCGCCGCGGACCGAGGAGCATTTTGGGCCGGGCTACGAGATCGTCTGGGTACCGGGAGCGGGCGGTGCCGTGACGCGGATCTCGCCGATCACGGCGTGGGGGCGGCCGCATTTCAGCCGTGATCCCAACCGCATCTACATCTATGAAGGGCCCGAAGGGTTGGTCTCGATGCGCTACGACGGCACCGACCGGCGGGCGCACATTCGGGTTACGGGCTACACCTCGCCGGCGCCGGGTGCGGAGGCTAACCCGGCGGGGGAGATCATCATCAGTCCCGACTCCGATCGCGTGTTGGCACTCGTCGGCAACTACGTCTACCTGGTGACGCTGCCGCTCATCGGCGGCCAGACGCCGATCGTGAACGTGTCGGACCCCTCCTCAGCGGCGTTCCCGGTCAAGCGGTTGACAATGATCGGCGGTGACTTCGTCGGCTGGACGAACGATGGCCGTCAGGCGTTCTGGTCCATCGGCCGCTCGTTCCTGAAGTGGGATCCCGCCGTTGCCGACTCGATGGATAAGATCAAAGCCCGCACCGATTCAATCCGCGCCGACTCGCTGAAGACCGACGCGTTCAAAGCGCTCGCCGACTCGGTGCAGAAACGGCTGCGCTCGCGTTCCGATTCGGTGTCCAAGCAACCGGCGTACGAGCCGGCGCGCGTGGACGTCACGATCCGCGTACCCCGCGACGTTCCGCGCGGCACGGTGGTGCTGCGCGGCGCACGCGTCATCTCGATGAAGGGCGACGAGGTGATCGAAAACGGCGACGTCGTCGTCACGGACAATCGCATCGTGTCGGTCGGAGCGCGCGGGGGCGGCAACGCCCCCGCCGGCGCGCGCGTCATCGACGTCACAGGAAAGACGATCATTCCGGGCTTTGTGGACGTGCATGCGCACCCCTGGCCGACGTGGGGCATCCATGAGACGCAGGTCTGGAAATATCTCGCCAATCTGGCGTGGGGCGTGACCACGACGCGCGATCCACAGACATCCACGACCGACGTCCTGACGTACGCCGATCTCGTCGAAACGGGAGAGATTCTCGGCCCGCGCATCTTCCATACCGGCCCGGGTGTGTTCTGGTCCGAGGATTTCAAGAGTCTCGACGACACGCGCCAGGCGTTGCGGCGCTACAGCGACTTCTACCGCATCCATACGATCAAGATGTACATGACGGGCAATCGCAAGCAGCGGCAGTGGGTCATCATTGCGGCGAAAGAGCTCGGGTTGATGCCGACGATCGAAGGCGGGCTCGACTTCAAGATGAATCTGACGGCGGTCATCGACGGCTACCCCGGATCGGAGCACAGCTATCCGATCATGCCGCTGTACAAGGATGCGGTGCAGCTGGTCGCACAGTCGGGCATCACGTACACACCGACGTTGCTGGTATCCTACGGTGGTCCGTGGAGCGAGAACTTCTTCTACGAACGCTACGACATTCACGACAACGCGAAGGTGCGGCGCTTCATGCCGCACGATGAAATCGATCAGCGCGCCGAGCGCCGGCCGTGGTTCCGGGAGAGCGAATATGTGTTTCCACGGATCGCGGCATCGGCGAATGCCATCCTCCAGGCCGGTGGGCACATCGGCCTCGGCGGCCACGGCCAGATGGACGGGCTGGGCGATCATTGGGAGTTGTGGGCGATGGCGGCCGGCGGGATGTCGAATCACGACGTGCTCCGCGTCGCCACGATTCACGGCGCGAACGCGATCGGCATGGAGCAGGATCTGGGCTCGCTGGAGCCGGGCAAATTGGCGGATCTGATCGTGCTGGACGCGAATCCGCTCGAGGATATACACAACACGAATACGGTGCGGTATGTGATGAAGAACGGGAGGCTGTACGAGGGCGAGACGCTGAATGAAATCTGGCCCCGGCAACGGGCCCTACCGAGAATGTGGTGGTGGGGCACTGAACCCCAGGTCGGTGCGGGATCGAACTAGGCTAGGCAAAGACTAGGCGACAGACGCGCCGCGGTGAACAGGCCACGGCAACAGGACAACCCGTTGCCTCAAGACTGTTTACCGCGGTGCGTCTGTGGCCTAGTCGTCGCAGGGCCTATGTTTTCGGACGCTGAGTCGTTAGCTTTCTCGGCGCAAGGAACCGCGAGCTGGCATCCTTCCGGATAGTCCCGCTCAGGGACTCCGTCGCTGAACACACGCACGGTCTCATCCCCCAGGTTCAAAACTGAAGCAGCGTTGATGTCGGGATGACATTGGGTCATCTCGCGACGCGCGTGTGTATCCAAGGAGTAGTATGCCATTTGCATCACTGGGCCTAGCGCCCGAACTCGTTCGCGCGGTCGCCGATGAAGGCTACGCGCACCCCACCCCCATCCAGTCCGAGGCGATTCCGCTGGCGCTGGCGGGCCGCGATCTCATCGGATCCGCCCAGACCGGTACCGGCAAGACGGCGGCCTTTGTGCTGCCGATCCTGCAGCGCCTGTCGGCAGGGAAGCGCGGCGTGCTGCGCGCGTTGATTCTCGTGCCGACGCGCGAGCTCGCCGAGCAGGTCGCCGCGAGCATCCGCGCCTACGGGCGGCACACCCATCTCAAGGGCGCCGCCATCTACGGTGGCGTCGGCATGGATCCCCAGACGCGCGCGCTGAAGCACGGCGTCGACATTGTCGTCGCAACGCCCGGACGGCTGCTCGACCACATGGAGCGGGGCCATGCGGATTTCTCCAAGCTCGAGGTGCTGGTGCTCGACGAGGCCGATCGCATGCTCGACATGGGATTCGCGCCGGACGTCAAGCGCATCTTGAACGCGCTGCCCGAAGAGCGCCAGACCATGCTCTTCTCCGCGACCATATCGCTCGAGGTGGACGCGCTCGCGCGCCGCGCGCTGAACGGCCATGCGTCGGTTGAAATCGGCCGGCGCGCGCAGGCGGCCGAGGGCATCGAGCACGTCATCGTCGCGGTGGACAAGCTGCAAAAGCGCGGTGCGCTCGCCTCGATTCTCAAAGCCAAGCCCGCCGGCCAGACGCTGATCTTCACGCGTACGAAGTACGGGGCGGACAAACTCGTCACGTTCCTCAAGCGCGAAGGCATCGCGGCGAACGCGCTGCACGGCGACAAGGCACAGAGCCAGCGCACGCGGACGCTCGACCAGTTCCGCTCCGGCGCGGCCGAGATCCTCGTGGCGACGGACATCGCCGCGCGCGGCATCGACGTCGACGGCATCCGTATGGTCGTGAATTACGACGTGCCGCAGGACGCCGAGGTGTACGTGCACCGTGTGGGACGGACTGCGCGGGCGGGCGCGCGTGGGCTGGCGCTCACGCTCATCTCTCCCGACGAGTGGCTGCTGATGGCCGACGTCGAGCGGTTGATCGGCCAGACGTTTCCGCGCGAGGTGATTCCGGGATTCGAGCCGTCGGTGCCGCCGCTGCAACCTCGATCCCTCGCGGTTGCAGAGCCGAAGCCGGCACGGTCGATGAGACCTCGCCCGGGTGGAAAAAAGCGACGGTAAAGGACGGTAAATAAGACGACGGTAAAGGACGGTAAGGGTAAAACCTCTACCGTCTCTTACCGTCCCTTACCGTCCCTTACCGTCGTTTCACCTACCGTCAGTCTTTCGTTTTCAGCGTCCTGATAAAGTTCGCCACAGGGGTGGCGGCGAGCGTGAGCAATCGGATCGATCCCCGCGACGCCAGCTCCACCGACACCCGCGCGATGGTCTCGTTGTCGGGACACTCCACGACGCTGACGAAGTCATAGGGGCCGAGCACGGCGTATTGCGACGTGACCTTGGCCCCGTACTTCTCGATCTCCTTGTTCACTTCCTGCAGCCGCTTGGGGTTGCTCTTGAGCGCCTTGGCGCCTTCGTCCGTCAGATTCGACAACAGGATGTAGGTGGGCATGGGGTGGGCACCTCAGCTCCGTTTCTCGATGGGGACATAATCGCGCTTGTCCGGACCGATGTAGACCTGCCGCGGCCGGGCGATCTTCTGTTCCTTGTCGAGGAGCATCTCCTGCCAATTCGCCAGCCAACCGGGCGTCCGCCCGATCGCGAAGAGTACCGGGAAGATATCGATCGGGAATTTCATCGCCTGGTAGATGATGCCCGAGTAGAAATCGACGTTCGGGTAGAGCTTGCGCGTGACGAAGTATTCTTCCTGCAGCGCGATGCGCTCGAGCTCTAGCGCGATGTCGATGAGCGGGTTCTTGCCCGTGACGTCGAACACCTGCTCGGCGATCTGCTTGATGATCTTGGCGCGCGGATCGAAGTTCTTGTAGACGCGGTGCCCAAAGCCCATCAACCGCACCTCGCCCTTCTTCACGCGCTGGAGGTAGGCCGGAATCGCGTCGATCGAGCCGATCTCGCGCAGCATGCGCAGGACTTCTTCGTTGGCGCCACCGTGCAGCGGCCCGTACAGCGCGGCGGCCGCGGCGGCCATGCACGAATAGGGATCGGGGTGCGACGACCCGACGCCCCGCATCGCGCTCGTCGAGCAGTTCTGCTCGTGGTCGGCGTGCAGGATGAACAACACGTCCAGCGCGCGCTCGAGCACGGGGTGCGGGCTGTATTTCACCTCGGTCGTCTTGAACATCATGTTCAGGAAGTTGCCGGTGTAGCTCAAGTCGTTGTCGGGATAGGCGTACGGCATCCCGACGGAGTGCCGATGCGCGAACGCCGCGAGCGTCGGCGTCTTCGCGATCAACCGGAAGATCTGATTGTCGCGCGACTGCTCGTCGAAGATCTTCTTGGCTTCCGGATAAAACGTGGACAGCGCGGCCACCGCGCTGACGAACATGCCCATCGGATGCGCGTCGTGGTGGAAGCCGTCGATGAACTTCTTGATGTTTTCGTGGATGATCGTGTGGTGCGTGACCTGGTACACCCACGTGTCGAGCTCCGCGGCCGACGGCAGCTCGCCATGCAGCAGCAGGTACGCCGTCTCGAGGAACGTGCTCTGCTCGGCCAGCTGCTCGATAGGATAGCCCCGGTAGCGCAGGATGCCCTTGTCGCCGTCGATGAAGCTGATCGCGCTGCGGCACGCCGCCGTGTTCATGAACGCGGGGTCGTAGCTCATCAGGCCGAAATCGTCGTCGCCGGCCTTGATCTGCCGCAGATCGGCGGCGCGGACGGTTCCGTCCTGAATCGGCAGCTCGTAGCTCTTGCCGGTCCGGTTGTCGACGACGGTGAGCGTGTCCTTCGGCACTACGGGGATCCTGGATGTGAGAGGTCGAAAAGATAACCGGCTATTGGCTATCGGGTATCGGCTATCGGAATCGGGGTTTTCGGCCGGTGGCCGATAGCCGATAGCTTTCTTATCTTGCGGACCGTGACCCAGCCCCGTCCAAGCCTCTATCCCACGCGCTCCAGCGCGGGCGCGCTGCTGGGGCAGCAGCTGGCGGCCCGCGGCTATCAGGCGTGCATCCTGCTCGGGATTACGCCCGAGGGCGTGGAGATCGCGGCCCACGCCGCCAAGGCGATGGGGGCGCAGTTCGACGTGATCGTCGCATCGTTCATCAAGCTGGGCGCTAATCTCGCCCCCGTCGGCGCCATGGCCGAATCGGCGCCGGCGGAGATGGATCCCGACTTCCAGCCGGGGATGAATCTGCTCGAGAAACTCCAGGCCGCGATCGACGAGTCGCGCGCCCGCGTGAAGCAGGATCTCGTCCTCTACCGGACGCAGCGTCCGGTGAAGAAGCTGGAGGGACGCACGGCGGTGATCGTCGAGGGACAAGTCGTGTATCCGTGGAAGGTGCTGGCCGCCGCGAAGGCTGCCGAGGGTTTGGGCGCGCGCGAGGTCGTGATCGCGACGCCCGTCGCCGCGCAGCCAGCCGCCGATCGCATTCGGGCTCGCCAGTACCAGCTGGTCTGTCCGAGTGTCGTCATGGAAGCCGAAGGGCACCCGTTGCCGTACGGTGATGCCGGCGCGGATGCCCCCGAAAGGTTGAAGAGTATCATGATTGCGCACCAGGCAGCGTAGGCGCTTTCCTCTCTCACTCTCGTCTTCTTTCCCCTTCTTCACGGCAGAGAGCGAGCCTGTCATCCTGAGCGCCGCAGGCGCGAAGGATCTGCTGTTCGATGGGGGAGAATCGGATCCTTCGCTGCGCGCGCGATCCGCGCGCTCCGCTCAGGATGACAAGCCGCGCGTTCTTGCTCTGCGGGGGATTGAGAGATAAAAAAGTGGATAGGACCGAAAGGAATGCAAGAGGATTGGTCCAGAAGTCAACCTACTCCGGCAGTTCCACGATGTCCCTTTCCAACCAACGGTGCTCACCGGCCAAGATCTCTTGGGCCAGCTTGTAGGTAGGCACATCCTCGTTGCGCCGCAGCCCGTTGAACTTCGACCGCACGCGCCGCCGCGCCTGACGGCAGAACACGTCGGCCAGATGCACGGCGCGCGCGCCGGCGGCACGGTCACGCTCGAACAGTCGCTGCGCCCGTGAGCAGGTCGCCGCCATGGCGAACAGCTCGGCCGCGACGTCCACCAGCCGGAACAGCACCGACTGGCGCAGCTCGAGCTTCGGCCCAAAGCGAATCATGGCGTGGAAGACGCTGCGCGCGAGTCGCCGGCAGCTGCGCTCGACAAAGCGGACGTGCCTGGCCAGCCGTCCAAACTCCGAGTAGCGCGGCCACAAGCTCCACCCGAGCCAGCGGGACGGATACCACCAGCCGTAGAACCCGGCCGACCGAACGAGGCCGGTGAGCCGCTCGCGCGCCGTCTTGCCTGGCATGACGACGTCGCCCGCGACCTGGAGGTGCTTGTCCACGGCTTCGCGCGCGATGAATAGATGCATGATCTCCGAGGAGCCTTCGAAGATCAGGTTGATGCGGAAATCGCGCATGATACGCTCGACCGGCACCGGCGCCTCGCCCCGCGCGCGCAGCGAGTCGGCCGTCTCGTAGCCGCGGCCGCCGCGGATCTGCACGGTATCGTCGATGATCCGCCAGCCGGCCTCGGAGTTGTACAGCTTGGCGATCGCCGCTTCGAGCCGGATGTCGGCGCCGCCGCGCTCGGCCAGCGCGCCGCACAGCTCCGCCACGGCTTCCATCGCCAGCGTGTTCGCGGCCATCGATCCGATCTTCTGCGCGATCGCGTCGTGCTGCCCGATCGGCCGGCCCCACTGCACGCGCTCCGCCGCCCAGCGGCGCGAGATCTCGAGGCAGCGTTTGCCGGCGGCGACCGCGGAAATGGGGAGCGTCAACCGGCCGGTGTTCAGCGTGATGAGCGCGAGCTTCAGTCCGTTGCCCTCGCCCCAGAGCACGTTCTCCTTGGGCACGCGCACGTTGGTGAAGCGGATCACGCCGTTGTAGAGCGCCTTCAGGCCCATGAAGTGGCAGCGGTGCACGACTTCGACACCCGGCCAGTCCGTCTCGACGATGAAGGCGGTGATCTGCTTCTTCTCTCTGCCGTTAATCATCTTCGACGGCGTCCGCGCCATCACCACGAGCAGCTCGGCCTTGGTGCCGTTGGTGCACCACAACTTCTCGCCGTTGAGGACCCAGACATCGTCGTCGAGGATCGCGTTGGTTTCCATTGCCGCCGGATCGGAGCCGACGCTGTCCTCGGTGAGCGCGAACGCGGAGATCGCGCCCTGGGCGAGACGGGGGAAGTATTTCTTTTTCTGGGCTTCGCTGCCGAACAGCTTGAGCGGTTGCGGCACGCCGATCGATTGATGCGCGGAGAGCAGTGCGGTCAGCGAGCCGTCGACCGACGAGACGAGCTCGATCGCCTTCATGTAGGAGAGCTGCGACAGGCCGAGTCCGCCGTACTCGCGCGGAATCTTGATGCCGAACGCGCCCACGTCTCGCAGTCCCTGAATCACGTCCTCGGGGATTTCGCCTTCGCGATCGATGCGATCGGAGTCGACGTCCTCGCGCAGGAACCGCGCCAGCTTGTCGAGAAACGGCTTCGCGCGCGCGACTTCGTCAGGATCCTGTTCGGGGTAGGGATGGATGAGATCCATCCGCAAATTGCCGAGGAACAGCTCGCGCACGAAACTGGGCGCCGCCCACTCCTGCTCGCGTGCCGCCTCGGCGACTTCGCGCGCTTCGGCGGCGCTGACCTTGCGTTTGGGCGGGGCGAGTGTGGTCATCACACCCAATCTAACACCATCCAAGACCTTGCGACCCGCCGCAGACGGGGGTTTCTTCCACGCGTTCAGCCCGCCGTCAGCCTTCATGAAGGAGATCTCCATGTCGCGCATAGCGTTCGTCGCCCTGGCGCTAGGGCTTACCACGGCACTCCCAGCGCCGGCTCAGCGTCCCACGCGAGCCCGAGGCCGTCCGGCACGCGCGGCGCAGGCTGCGCCGATCACCATTCCCTACCAGCGGTTCGTCCTGAAGAACGGCCTCACCCTGCTGGTCCACGAGGATCACAAGGCGCCGATCGTCGCCGTGAACATCTGGTACCACGTCGGCTCGAAAAACGAGCGGCCCGGCCGCACCGGATTCGCCCACCTGTTCGAGCATCTGATGTTCAACGGCAGCGAGCACTTCAACGACGACTACTTCCGGCCGTTCGAGCGCATCGGCGCGACCGATCAGAACGGCACGACCAACGAAGACCGCACGAATTATTTCGAGAACGTCCCGACCAATGCCCTCGACGTCGCGCTGTGGATGGAGTCGGACCGGATGGGCCATCTGCTCGGCGTGATCGACACGGCGAAGGTGAACGAGCAGCGCGGCGTGGTGCAGAACGAGAAACGGCAGGGCGAGAACGAGCCGTACGGGAAAGTCGATCTGTTGATGACCGAGGGGACGTATCCCGTCGGCCATCCATACTCCTGGACGGTGATCGGATCGATGGAAGATCTCAACGCCGCCTCGGTCGACGACGTGAAGGAATGGTTCCGGACGTATTACGGGCCGAACAACGCCGTCATGGTCCTGGCCGGCGACATCACCCCCGCGGCCGCGCGCCAGAAGGTTGAGCAATACTTCGGCGACATTCCCGCGACGCCGCCGATCGCGAAGCAGGACGTGTGGGTCGCCCGGCGCACGGGGTCGCACCGTCAGGTGATGCAGGACCGCGTCCCGCAGGCCCGGATCTACAAGGAATGGAACGTGCCGCAGTTCGGCTCCGCGGACGCCGATTATCTCGACATGGTGACCGACGTGCTCGCCCAGGGGAAGACGTCGCGGCTCTACAAGCGGCTCGTGTACGACGAGCAGATCGCCACGGACGTCATCGCCTACGCCGATCTGCGCGAGATCGGCGGGCAGCTCGTCATTCGGGCGACCGCCAAGCCGGGTGGCGATCTCGCGCGCGTGGAGCGCGCAATCGACGAAGAGCTGGCGCGGTTCGTTCAGTCCGGGCCGACGGCCAGCGAGCTGCGCCGCATCAAGACGCAGTATCGGGCCAACTTCATCCGCGGCGTCGAGCGGATCGGCGGTTTTGGCGGCAAGTCCGACGTGCTCGCCCACTACGAAGTGTTCACGGGGAATGCCGACAATTATCTGGTGACCGAGCGGCGCATCGCAGCGGCGACCGCCGCCGATCTGCGGTCCGCCGCGGCGCGCTACCTGACCGACGGCCAGTACATACTCGAGGTGCATCCGTATCCGGAGTTCGGAACGACGGCGGGCGGAGCGGACCGCTCGAAGGTCCCTGACGCGGGCACGCCGCCTGACGCACGCTTCCCCGCGGTCGCGCGCGCGACGCTGCCGAACGGTCTCAAGATCGTGCTGGCTGAGCGCCACTCGATCCCGCAGGTGAAGCTCACGCTGCTCGTCGACGCGGGATACGCGGCCGATCAGTTCGCGGCTCCCGGCACGGCGAGCCTGGCGCTGGACATGCTCGACGAAGGAACGACCCGACGCACCGCGCTGCAGATCAGCGACACCCTCTCGCAGCTCGGCGCATCCCTGGGCACCGGCTCGCGGCTCGACGTGTCGCAAGTCGCGCTGTCGACGATCAAGGAGAACCTCGATCCGGCGTTGGACATCTTCGCCGACGTTCTACTCAATCCGTCGTTCCCCCAGGCCGACTTTCAGCGGCTGCAGCGCCAGCGGCTGGCGCGCATTCAGCGTGAGAAAGTGCAGCCCGTGCAGATGGCGCTGCGCGTCTTCCCACAGCTGCTGTACGGCACGAATCACGCCTACGGCAATCCGCTCACGGGGTCGGGCACGGAGGAGTCCGTCTCGCGCATGACGCGCGAGGACCTGGTGCGCTTCCACCGGGCCTGGTTCAAGCCGAATCACGCGACCCTGGTGATCGTGGGCGACGTGTCGCTGGCGGAGATTCAGCCGAAGCTGGCGCGCCTGTTCAGCCGCTGGCAGTCGGGTGAGGTGCCACAGAAGAACGTCGGTACGGTGGCCGATCAGGCGAAGCCGCTCGTCTACATCCTCGACCGGCCCGGCGCCGAGCAGTCGGTGATTCTGGCGGCTGACCTCGCCGCGCCGAAGGCCAATCCGCACGAGTATGCCGTCGAGGCGATGACGTCGCTGCTGGGCGGCCAGTTCACCTCGCGCGTCAACATGAACCTGCGCGAAGGCAAGCACTGGTCGTACGGGGCATTCACGTTCGTCTGGGACGCGCGCGGCCAGCGTCCCTTCATCGCCTATGCGCCGGTGCAGACCGACAAGACCAAGGAGTCGATGATCGAGGTCGATCGCGAGCTGCGCGGGATTCTGGGTCCCAAGCCCATCACGGCCGACGAGTTGGCGAAGGCGCAGGCCAACCTGACTCTCACGTTACCCGGCACCTGGGAAACGATGGGCGCGGTGCAGGGGTCGCTCGAAGACATGGTGACATACGGGCTCGATGACCACTACTTCGACACGTATGCGCAGCGCGTGCGCAGCCTGACGGTTCAGGATGCGACCACCGCCGCGCAGGAAGCGATTCGTCCCGATCACCTCGTGTGGGTGGTCGTGGGCGATCGCGCGAAGATCGAGGCTGGGATTCGCGAGCTGAATTTCGGCGAGATGCGATTCCTGGATGCGGACGGGAAGCCTTTAGCATCGCGCTAAGGCGCAGGTAGTCGCTTCCACGGGACGGGAGTAACTTCTCCCGTCCCGTTTTCTCTGGAGAATCCGTGCGCTCGCTCCACGTAGCCGTTCTCGTCATCGCGACGTTCGCCGCGACGCTCGCCGGTCAAACGCCGCCGCAACAGGTGCTCATCAAAGCCGGTCGGCTCGTCGACGGCCGCTCGCAACAGGTGCAGGCCAACGTCGGCATCCTGGTCGAGGGTGAGCGCATCAAGGCCGTCGGCCCGCTCGCCCAGGTCCAGGGACAGGCCCCGACCGCCCGGGTCATCGATCTCAGCCAGATGACGGTGCTGCCGGGCCTGATCGATGCGCACACGCATCTGCTCCTCCAGGGCGACGTGACGTCGCAGGAATACGAGGACCAGCTGCTGAAGCAGTCGATCCCGTATCGCGCGATTCTCGCGGCCCGCAACGCGCGTCTGTCGCTGGAGCACGGCTTTACCGCGATCCGCGACGTGGAGACCGAAGGGGCGATGTACGCCGACGTCGACGTGAAGTTGGCCGTGAATCGCGGCGAGATTCCCGGCCCGCGCATCTTCGCCTCGACCCGCGCCATGGCCCCGACGGGGATGTATCCCATCGGGACGCCGAATTGGGAGATCGAGCTGCCGCACGGCGTGCAGACGGTGGACGGTGTCGATAACGCGCGGCTGGCGGTGCGGGAGCAGGTGCAGCACGGCGCCGACTGGATCAAGTACTACAGCGATCGCCGCTACTACTTCACACCCGACAGCGTGCTGCGCAGCTGGGTCAACTTCACCGATGCCGAAGCGAAGGCGATCGTGGACGAGACCCATCGCCTCGGCCGCATGGCGGCGGCGCACGCGATCGGGTCGGACGGGATTGCCGCCGCGCTCCGCGCCGGCGTGAACTCGATCGAGCACGGCGACGGCCTCACCGATTCGCTGATGGATGCCATGGTGAAGAACAACGTCTACTGGGTGCCGACGGTGACCGTCGGCGTGCACGTGATGCCGCGCGGTGGCGTCTGGCCGGCCCTGGTGGCGCTCGAGCGGCGCGCGTTCGGGCGCGCGCTGCGCAAGGGCGTGAAGATCGTGATGGGGACCGACGTCGGCGGGTTCCCCTGGACGGAGATCAATCAGGCCAAAGAGTTCGAGTACTACGTGCAGTACGGCATGACGCCGATGCAGGCGATTCAGTCCGGAACTTCGGTCGCCGCGGCGCTGCTCAGCCAGGAACAGAATCTCGGCGCGATCGCACCGGGCCTGTTCGCGGACATCATCGCCGTCGCGGGCGACCCGACACGGGACATCACGGAACTGCAACGCGTCAAGTTCGTTATGAAGGGCGGTGCCGTCTATCTTTCCCCATAAGTGCGACAGCTCTCGGTAGCGCTCTTCCTTAGTATCGGCGCCGCGGGCGCCGGCCTGGCACAGTTGGCGCCCGCCGGCACCGGCGGCGTCGCCGCATTGGCGGCCACCCTCCGGCAGCTGGGCAGCAACAAGCGCGTCCTGATGATCGGCGCCCATCCCGACGATGAAGACACGCAGCTGCTCGTGCTGCTGGCGCGCGGCATGGGGGCGCAGGCGGCCTACCTCTCGCTCACCCGCGGCGAGGGCGGGCAGAATCTGATCGGCCCCGAGCTGGGGCCGGAGCTGGGGATCATTCGCACTGAAGAGCTGCTGGCGGCGCGCGAGCTGGACGGGGCGCGGCAGTTCTTCACGCGCGCCTACGACTTCGGCTTCTCGAAATCGGCCGACGAAACGTTCCGCTTCTGGCCGCGCGATTCGATCCTCAAGGACGTGCTGGACGTCATGCGGCGGTTTCGGCCGCAGGTCGTCATCGCCGTGTTCTCGGGGACTCCGGCCGACGGCCATGGCCACCATCAAGTCTCGGCGATCCTCGCGCGGCAGGCGTTCGACCTGCTGCGCGACTCAGCGGGCGGCCCCCAGAAGTTCTACCGCTCCACACGCGGCGATCCATCGGCCACGACGCTCACGCTGCCGGTCGGCACGCTCGATCCCATCCTGGGGCAGTCCTACTTCCAGATCGCGATGGCCAGCCGCAGCCGCCATCGCTCCCAGGACATGGGGCAGCTGCAACGCCCTGGCCCCGCGACGTCCGGGGTCGCGCTCATCTCCTCGAAGATCCCGTCAGCCGGGGAGACTTCGGTTTTCGCGGGCGTCGACACGACAATTCGCGTGCCGGGCTATGGAGCGCTGATCGACTCGGCACGCGCCGCGCTCACGCCGTGGCATCCCGGCGCGACGCTGCCGTTCCTGATCCGGGCGCTGCGGCTCGTCGCCGCGGCGGATTCCGAGCAGCGGGCCCTGCTGCAGCGCGCCGTCGCCACCGCAGCGGCCGTCACGATCGATGGAACAGCCGACGACGGGATCGTGACACCGGGCGAGCGCCTGCAGGTCGAAGTCACCGTGTGGAATGCGGGCGATAGCGCCGTGCGCGTGGATAGCGTTGCCGTCGCGGCTCCCGCCGGCTGGTCGCTGGAGCGACTCGAGCTCGGTGCTCCGACCGTCGCTCCGGGAGCACTGATGACGCGCCGCTTCGTGCTGACGGTGGGGCGGGATGCCGAGCGCACGCAGCCGTATTTCCTGCGCCGCCCGTTGACGAATCGTGGCGGCTTATACGACTGGTCGACGGTGCCGCCGGAGGTGCGCGGGCTGCCGTTCGAGCCGCCGCCCGTCAGCGCGCGGGTGCGGCTCGTGATCGGCGGCGAAGCGATCACGCTCACCCGTGAGATCGTCTACCGCTATCGCGATCAGGCGATCGGCGAAATTCGACGGCCGTTGTTCGTGACACGCGAGCTCGACGTCGCCATCACGCCCGAGGAATTGCTGTGGCCGATCGACGGCGGAGGCGGGGGGGGGGCGGAGGATCACACGAGCCGCGGCATTTCACGGTCACCGCCACGAACCGGTCGCGGGGTAGCGCAAAGGCGCGGCTTGCCTTGACCACGCCCAGCGGCTGGCCGCCCATCGCTGCCGAGAGTCTGGCGTTCACGCGAGAGGACGAGACGAAGACCGTCACCGTGGCCCTCGCGCCTCCCGTCGCCGATAGCCTCAAGGCGGGCAGCTACGACGTGCGCGCCGGCAACGGCTGGCTCGAGATCATCGACTATCCGCACATTCGGCCGCGCGCGCTGGCTCGGCCTTCCCTCGCCCAGGTCCGGGCGGCGCGCGTCGCGCTTCCCGCACTGTCGCACGTCGGCTACGTGCGCGGCGCGGCTGATCGTGTGCCCGAGGCGCTGCTTGCCGTGGGTGTGCCGCTCGAGCTCGTCGGCCCCGATTCGCTCGCCCGGGGCGACCTGTCGCGTTATGACGCGATTGTGATCGGAAGTCGCGCCTACGAGACCGAGCCGGCGCTGGTCGCGAACAACGGCCGGCTGCTCGACTACGTGAGAGACGGCGGCCTCGTCATCGTCCAGTACCAACAGTATCCGTTTGTCGACGGCGGCTTCGCGCCGTATCCGTTGACGATCGCGCGCCCACACGATCGCGTGACGGACGAGAACGCGCCGGTCACGGCGCTCGATCCGTCGAGCCCGGTGTTTCACTATCCCAACGAGATCCGGCCGGAGGATTGGCGCGGCTGGATTCAGGAACGCGGCCTGTACTTCGCACACACCTGGGACACGACCTATGTCCCGCTGCTCGAAACGCACGATCCTCCACCCAACCCGCCGGCCGAGCTGAAGGGTGGTCTGCTGGTCGCGCCGCTGGGGCGCGGAACGTATGTGTACACGGGGTTGAGTTTCTTCCGGCAGCTGCCCGCCGGTGTGCCTGGAGCGTATCGGTTGTTTGTGAATTTGCTCGGATTGAAGCGACGGAATGTTCCGTAAAAGCGTGCGTGGTGCGTGGTGCGTCGTGGCGATGCTGGTGGGCTGTGCGCGCGATAGCCGTACTCCGTTGGTGGTCTATAGTCCCCATGGTCGAGATTTGCTGACGCTCTTCGAGCTTCGCTTCGAAGCACTGCACCCCGATATCGACGTGCGCTGGCTCGACATGGGCTCGCAGGATGTCTACGACCGCCTGCGCTCCGAGCGCGCGAATCCCCAGGCCGACGTGTGGTTCGGCGGTCCGTCGCTGATTCTTGCGCAGGCGGCCCGCGACTCGCTGCTCGACTGTTACCGGCCGGCGTGGGCCGGCGCCATTGCCGCACGCAGCCGCGGCACGGGCGATTGCTATTTCGCCGCCTACGAAACGCCCGCGGTCTTTCTCTACGCGGAGAAGGTCGTCAAGCCGGAGGACGCGCCGCAGGATTGGGACGACCTCCTCGATCCGAAATGGAAAGGGAAGTTGATCATCCGCGACCCGCTCGCGAGTGGCACGATGCGGGCGGTGTTCGGCTTCATCATCCAGCGTGGGATGAAGCAAGCGGGCGACACCGCCGCCGGATTCGCGTGGCTGCGCCGGCTCGATGGACAGACGAAGGTCTACGAGCAAAACCCGGCGCTGGTGAGCGAGAAGATCGCGAGGCAGGAAGGGTTGGTCACGATCTGGGACCTGCCCGACGTGCTGATCAGCCGCCGGCGCGGCATGCCGATCGGCTATGTCTTTCCCAAAACCGGCACCGTCGTGATCGAAGACGGGATCGCCGCCGTGCACGGCGCGAAGCATCTCGCGGCGGCGCGTGCCTACGTGGATTTCGTCGGCAGCGTCGAGATGCAGCTCGCGGCCGCGCGCGAAGTCTATCGTGTCCCGGCGCGGCTCGACCTCCCCGCCGATTCACTCCCGGGGTGGGTGCGTGACGTCCGCCGGCGCATGGTCGTTGCCGACGTCGATTGGAATCTCCTGGCCGAGCACGGGCCCGAGTGGATGCGCTGGTGGGATGAGCACGTGCGCGGCACGGGAGGCAGGCGTTGACCGCGTTTCTTCACATCCAGGCGATCGAAAAGCGCTGGCGCAGTGACGTGACGGTCGGACCGATCACGCTCGACATCGCGCGCGGCGAAATCCTCGCGTTGCTGGGACCGTCAGGCAGTGGCAAGACGACGATGCTCCGGCTCCTGGCGGGTTTCGAGACGGCCGATGGCGGGCGCATCACGGTCGCGAACGAGGATGTGACGGCCGTGCCCGCCGCTCGGCGGCGCTTCGGGATGGTGTTTCAACATTACGCGCTCTTCCCGCATCTCGATGTGGGTCAGAATGTCGGCTTTGGGCTGCAGGGAAGGGGGAAGGGGGAGGAGGGACGGGTAAAGCAAAAAATCTCTGAAGCGCTCGCGCTCGTCGATCTGGCGGGCTACGAGCGGCGCAAAGTCCATGAGCTATCCGGCGGCCAGCAGCAGCGCGTCGCGCTGGCGCGCGCGCTTGCCCCCGAGCCGCGCGTGCTGTTGCTCGATGAGCCGCTCTCGAACCTCGACCCGGCGCTGCGCGAACGCACGCGCCGCGAGCTGCGCCAGGTCATCAAGCGAGTCGGCATCACCACGGTCTTCGTGACTCACGAACAAGACGAAGCATTCGATCTCGGCGACCGGATCGCGGTGCTCAACAACGGACGCCTCGAGCAGACGGGCACGCCCGAAGAGCTGTACGAGCGGCCGCAGAACCTGTTCGTCGCGACGTTCGTGGGGCGCGCCAACGTGTTTCGTGGCAATGCGGCGCGGGCGCTTGGTGCGCATGACGGCACGGTCGTCGTGGTGCGTCCGGAGCGTCTGCGATTTGCCGGCGCCGGGCTTCCCGGCGTCGTGCGGGAACGGCGCTATACGGGTGCCGGCGCGTTCTTCCTCGTTGAAGGGGACGACAAGAACCGCTTCGAGGTTCTGGCGGAGCCGGACGCCGCCCGGGTCGGCGAGCGGGTCTATGTCGAAGCCACCCGGGTGATCGCGTTGTGATCCGGAATCTGCGGAGAGCGGACCTGCTGGCGGTGGGCCTGGCGCTGCTGCTTGCCTGGGTGGTGATCTACCCGATTCTCATCGTCGCGGCCGACGCCGCGGACTGGACCGCGGTGCGCGCATTCCTGACGCGGCCGGGCGAGTGGGCGGCATTGTGGGCGAGCATCTGGATTTCGCTGCTGAGTGTCGTGCTCGCGGCGGCCATCGGTATCCCCCTCGCGTTCCTGTTCGAGTGGTTCGACTTCCCGGGTCGCAAGACGCTGGGCGCGCTGATCGCCCTGCCGGTCGTCCTGCCGCCGCTCGTGGGCGTGATCGCGTTCCTGTTTCTGTACGGGGAGTCGGGATTCATCGCGCGCGCCATTCAGGCGGCGCTGCATCTCGAGCAGGCGCCGTGGCGGCTGCAAGGGGCCGGGGCCATCCTGCTCGTCCACGCGTACTCGATGTATGTCTACTTCTATCTCTTCACCCGCGCCGGTCTCGCCAAGCTCGACGTCTCGATGCTCGAAGCGGCGCAGGCGTTGGGCGCCTCCACTCGGGCGACGGTGTGGCGCGTGATCATTCCGCTGCTTCGTCCGTCGCTGGTCGGCGCCGCGATGCTGACGTTCATGACCGCGCTGGGATCGTTCAGCGCGCCCTACATCTTCGGCGGTGGATTTCGCGTCATGACCACGCAGATCGTGGCCACGAAGCTGAACGGCGATCTCCCGCTCGCCATGGTCGAAACGGTGGCGCTGGCGGTCATCGCCGTGGCGGGACTCGCGATCCTGCGCGGCACGGAGGGTGACGACATCCTCGTGGCGCTTGGGAAGGGCATTGCGCCGCGCCCGCGGCCGATCCGGCGCGCCGGCGTGCGCCGGCTCGCGACCGTGGCGGGATGGGGTTTGGCGATCCTGTTGTTGCTGCCCCATCTGACCCTCGCGCTCGTGTCGCTCGTGCCGTACGGCGCCTGGACGACCGAGATCCTGCCCCCCGTGATCAATTTCGACAATTACCGGCGGCTCTTCTCGGAGGCCGAGCGACTGCGTCCCATGCTCAATTCGCTGTGGATGGCGGCGGCCAGCACGGCCGTCGCGGTCGTCCTGGCACTGGCGGGCGGTTGGCTGGTGGTGCGGAAGCGCGTCGCGTTGCGGCGCGTCATCGAAGGATTGCTCGCGCTGCCGTGGGCATTGCCCGGCACCGTCTTCGCGATCGCGCTCGCGATCACGTTCAGCGTGCACGCACCGCTGCAGCTGCGCTTCGTACTGGTGGGCACGGCCGCCATCCTGCCGCTCGCGTATCTCGTGCGGGCATTGCCGCTCACCGGCCGCGGGATCCTCGCCTCCTATCGCCAGCTCGATCCGTCGCTCGAGGAAGCGGCGGCGAGTCTCGGCGCGGGCCGCTGGCGCACGCTGGCGCGCGTCACGCTGCCACAGCTGCGGCCCGGGCTCGCCGCCGGCGCGAGTCTCGCGTTTGTCGCGGCGCTCGGCGACATCGTCGCATCGATCGTGCTCTACACGTATGAGACGCGGCCCGTCTCGATCGAAATCTTGTCGAGCCTGCGGCTCGCGGAGACCGGCGTCGCCGCCGCGTTCGGCGTCGTGTTGATGCTGGTGAGTGCACTGGTGCTGGGTGTGGGGACACGGCGATGAAACGGCTCGCGATCCTCATGCTGGTCGCATTCGTGGACATGATGGGCCTGATGATCATCTGGCCGCTGCTGCCGCTGTATGCGGTGAATCTCAAAGCCACGGCCACCACCGTCGGATTGCTGGCCGCCTCATTTCCGATTGCGCAGCTCGTGTCGTCACCGGTGTGGGGCTATGTCTCTGATCGGTATGGGCGCCGGCCGGCACTGCTCGTCGGTCTCGGTGCCTCGGCGTTCGCCTATGTCGTCTTCGGCTTTGCCCATACCGTTTGGTTGTTGTTCGTTTCGCGCTTCGTGCAGGGTCTCGGGGGCGGCACGACCGGTGTCGTGCAGGCGTATGTGGCCGACACGATGCTGCCACGCGAACGCGCGAAAGCGCTGGGGTGGTTGTCGGCGGCCACGAGCGCAGGAGTGATCATCGGTCCCGCGCTAGGGTCGTTCATGCATCGGTTTGGTGAATCGGCCCCAGGGGTGTTCGCGAGTGCGCTGGTGCTGATCAATGTCGCATTCGCCTGGAAATGGCTGCCCGAATCACGCTGGGCCCAGGCGGGCGTGACGCGCCGCGCCACGGACGCGCCGCGGACATCGGTGACAATGCGCGACGCGGTGCGCAACATCGTCCAGCCGGCGGTACGTGTCATTGCCGATCCGACGCGTCCCGTGTCGCTGCTCATTTGGATCTACGCGCTTGCGATGCTCGCGTTCAACGCGCTGCCGCCCGTTTTTTCACTCTACCTGCACGATCGATTCGGGATCACCGCCGACCAGATCGGATTCTTTTTCATGATCTTTGGAGCGGTGGGCGTCGCGATGCGAACTGCGCCGGTGGGCTGGTTCAACGCCAAGCTCGGTGAGGTGCGCACCATGCAGGTCGGCACGCTCCTGCTCCTGGCCGGGTTCATCCTCGTGCCGCTCGCGTCGACGCTGACCCTCTTCGTCTTCGCGCAGATTCTCTTGCCGCTCGGGACGGCCCTCCTGTTTCCGGCGAACTCAGCACTCGTCAGTCACCGCGCGCATCACGACGAAATCGGGCTCACCCTGGGCGTGCAGCAGACCTACCGCGGCGTCGCCGCGATCGTGGGTCCCGTCTATGCGGGCGGCGCCTACCAGACTTTGGGGCAGCACGTCCCGTTCTTCATTTCGGCGGCGATCATCCTCTTCGTGCTCTATCTCACGCTACGAATCCGCGAGGATACTCCCACACCGGTGGCGGTGAGCACGTGAAAATCGCTACTTTCTGAGCCTATGATCCTCGCCGTCTACGCGTTCCTCGCGTCCATTCTTGGGACGCCAGTGACGCCACCCCCGCCCGCCAGACCGAAGCTGGTCCTCGTCATCACCGTCGATCAGTTGCGTCCCGACTACTTCACGCGCTGGAAGACCCAGCTCACCGGTGGGCTGGGCCAGCTCATGAACGAAGGCGCGTTTTTCACCGACGGCTATCAGGATCACGCCGTGACGGAGACAGCGCCGGGGCATTCGACGATTCTCTCCGGGATGTGGCCGGCGCATACCGGCATCATCCGCAACTCCGAGGGGGTGCAGGACTCGACGGCGCCGCTGCTCGGCACGACGGGTCCCGGAGCGTCGCCGCGACGCGTCCGCGGTACGGCGCTGTTCGACTGGCTCAAGGCCGTCGATCCGACCGCGCGGGCGCTTTCGGTGAGCCGCAAGGACCGCGGGGCGATTCTCCCCATCGGACAATCGAAAGAACAAGTCTACTGGTATCAGTCGGGGCTATTCACGACGAGCCGGTATTACGCCGACTCGCTGCCGGCGTGGGTGCTGGCGTTCAACGCCCGGCGTCTGCCGTTCAAGGCGGCGAGTACCGTGTGGACGCTGCTGCTGCCCGACAGCGCCTATAAGGAGGAAGACAACGCGGCGTGGGAGAATCTCGGGCGTGACGTGGTGTTCCCGCATCGTCTCCCCGCCGACAGCACGCAGGCGGCCGCGGCGGTCGCCGGCGTGCCGGCGATGGATTCGCTGACCTTGCTGTTCGCGCTCGAGGGCTTCGAAGCGCTGCGTCTCGGCCGCCGAGGCACGGACGTCCTGGCGGTCAGTCTGTCGACCACCGACGCCGTCGGACATGCATTCGGCCCCGACTCCCGCGAAATCCACGACCAGGTGCTGCGGCTCGACCGCTATCTGAGCTGGTTCCTGAAGCGCGTGACCGACCGGGTTGGACGCGACAACGTCATCGTCGTGCTGACGGCTGACCACGGCGTGACGTCATTCCCGGAGCGGACGCGGGCGAAGACCGGCGGCGCGGCGTACCGCGTGCTGCTCGACACGCTGGTCACCGCGGTCAATCGCGATCTCGATCATCTGGCTGGGGCCGGCGCACCGGCGCGCCAGTGGCTGGAATTCGAGACCGGCATGCTGTTCCTGCACGACAACGGCAGGTTCGCGGCCACGGGTGTGAAGACCGACAGCATCTTCGACGCTCTCACCGCCCGCATCCTGCGTATCCAGGGCGTCGCGCGCGTGATCAAGCCCGCCGACCTGTCGCGTGCCGACACGGCGTCAGACCCGGTGGCACGGCGCTGGCTGCATCAGCTGGTGCCCGACGCCGGTGTGGTCCTCACGGTGACGTTGCAGCCCGGGTCGGTGTGGGACATTCCCAATCTGCCGATCGCGATGCACGGGCAGCCTTCCGACGACGATGCGCACGTGCCGATCATCTTCTGGGGCCGGGGCGTGCGGCGCGGCTCGTACGCGGGGCGGATGAACACCGTGGACATCGCCCCCACACTCAGCGTGCTGCTCGGCATCTCGCCGCTGTCGCTGGTGGACGGTCACGCGCGCACCGAAGCGCTCCTGCCGAGAAACTAGCCGTGGTGCAAAAGCAATCGGCGAATCAGATCCGCCGCATCGAAGAGCTGCAGCAGTACGTGCGCACCGTGGATCACGTGAAGAAGCTGGTCGCGGAGCTCGAATCCAACCGGGCCGCGAACCCCAAGATCATCAACGGCATCTGCGGCACCATCGCGCGCGAGCTGTCCCACATGCGGCAGCGCGCGCTCACCGCGAATCTGGGCACGCTGCCCGACGTCGCCGGCTCGCTCGCCATTGTGGCGGGCCGGGCGGGGACGGGGATCAACATGAAGGTGCGGGCGCTGGCGGATGGCGTGAACAGCATGACGATGCAGCTGGATCAGGCGCTCAAGGCGGCCCACGAAGCGCCGCCCGAAAAAGACAAAGACAAAGACAAAGACAAAGAGAAGACACGATCGTAGCGATCAGCTGTCGCGCGCTGACCAAGCGCTTCGGGGACGTCGTGGCGGTCGCCGGCCTCGATCTCACGGTCGGTGGCGGCGAGTGCTTCGGGCTGCTCGGCCCGAACGGGGCGGGGAAGACGACGAGCATCGAAATCCTCGAGGGCCTCACGCCGCCCGACAGCGGGGCCGTCGAGATCCTGGGCACACCCTGGCGCGACGGCGCGGCGGGGCGGGCGCTGCGCGAACGGCTCGGCATTCAGCTGCAAGAAACCCAGCTCGCCGACAAACTCACGGTCAGCGAGACGCTCTCCCTGTTTCGCTCGTTTTACCAACAGTCCCATACGGTGGATGAAGTGCTCGCGCTGGTCGAGCTCGAGGAGAAGCGCACCGCGCGGGTCGTGACGCTCTCCGGCGGGCAGAAGCAGCGCCTGGCCGTGGCCTGCGCCCTGGTGAGCAAGCCCGAGCTGTTGTTCCTCGACGAGCCGACGACCGGCCTCGACCCGCAGTCGCGGCGCCAGCTGTGGGAAATCATCCGGCGCTTCCGCGCCGCGGGCGGCACCGTGCTGCTCACGACGCATTACATGGAGGAAGCCGAGCGGCTGTGCGACCGCGTCGCGATCATGGATCACGGCAAAATCATCGCGCTCGGCACGCCGCGCGAGCTGATCGCCACGCTCGGCGCGGAGCACGTCGTCGAGTTCGCGCTCAGCGAAGGAACGCCCGACGACCTGATCGACCGGCTGCAGCACTTGGGCGGCGTGACCGCGGTGCGATCCGGGGCAGGCGGGCTCGCACTGACCGTCACCGAGCTGCATCGCACCCTGCCCGCGCTGCTCGCCCTGTTGCAGCAGCGCCAGCTCGAGCTGTCGCTGCTGACGACGCATCACGCGACGCTCGACGACGTCTTCGTCGCGCTCACCGGACGGCAGCTCCGTGATACGTGAGCATCCGATGTTCCAGCTGGCACTCGCGCGGATGCGCGAGTTCTACCGCGAGCCGGAAGCGGTGTTCTGGGTCTTCGGCTTCCCCATCGTGCTCGCGTTCGCGCTGGGCCTCGCGTTCCGCAATACCGGGCCGGGAGAGCTCCAGGTCGGCGTGGCACGAGGGCCCGGCGACAGCGCGCTCGCCGCGACCCTCGATTCGTCCCCGCGACTGATTGCCGCCGTGCTCGATACGGCGACGGCGCGCCTGCGGCTGCGCACCGGCCGCGTCGCGCTGCTCGTGGTGGCGGGCGATTCGCTGGTGTACCGCTACGATTCGACCCGCACCGACAGCCGGCTCGCGCGGCTCGAAGTCGACGACGTCGTGCAGCGCGCGCGGGGGCGCAGGGATCGGGCCGTCGTGCGCGACGACCGCGTCGTCGCACCGGGATCACGCTACATCGACTTCCTGATCCCCGGGCTCCTGGGAATGAACCTGCTGGGCAGCGGGATCTGGGGGGTCGGCTTCTCGGTGGTGCAGGCGCGCCAGAAGAAGCTGCTCAAGCGCTACATGGCGACGCCGATGCGGCGCAGCCACTACCTGCTCAGCTTCATCCTGTCGCGGCTCGTCTTTCTGATTCTCGAGGTCGTGGCGCTGGTGGGTTTCGGGTGGCTGTTGTTCGGCGTCGCCGTGCGCGGCTCGTTCGTGACCCTGGCGGGGATCACGATCCTGGGGGCGTTTGCCTTCGCGGGGCTGGGCCTGCTGGTCGCGAGCCGGGCGCGCACGATTGAGGGCGTGTCAGGGTTGATGAACCTCGTGATGCTGCCGATGTGGATTCTGTCCGGGACGTTCTTCTCCTACGCCCGTTTCCCCGACGCGATGATTCCGTTCGTCAAAGCGCTGCCGCTCACGGCGCTCAACGACGCGCTGCGTGCGGTGATGATCGACGGTGCCGCGCTGCCGACGCTGGGCGCCCCACTGGCGATCGTCGTGGTCTGGGGCGCCGTCAGCTTCGTGGTCGCGCTGAAGATCTTCCGCTGGCGGTAGGCCTACGGAGTGACGATCACCGTTCCATGCATCTGCGCGTGGAACATGCAGTAATACGTGAAAGTCCCTGCCGTCGTGAACGTGTGGTCGTATTTCCCGCCCTGCATCGGATTTCCATAGGGATCGGTCCCTGTCCCGTCAAGCGTGCCGCTATCGAATGATCCATTGTCCGCCGTCGCGGTGTGCGAGACCGTTCCCGAGTTAGTCCATCGTACCGGCGTGCTCTTCGCGATCGTGATCGTATCAGGGCTGAATTGATATTCCGAGATCGTGACGAACACGGTGCCGGGGGCGGGCGGTGGCGCGGGTGGGGGAGGCGGGGGCGGTGGGTTGCCACCGTATCCGGTACTGGAGCCGCAGGCAACAAGGGACGCGAGCAACAAACCGTAGCACACGCGCATACGCTCCTCCGCTAGTCAGCTCTCCGGTCGGAACAGCGCGGCCAATCGCCGCAGGAACCCGCCCAGCGCGCCTCTCACAGCCGAATGAAACGCGCCGGCGGAGTGAAACCGCTCAGCGGGATCGCCGCGCAATGCTCGCTTCAGCACGTCCTCGAGCTCGCGCGGAACGTCGCGACGCTCGGCAGTAAGCGGCGGTACGTCGTCGATCGCCTGCCGAGCGAGAATCTGCTCCGGCGTCTTCCCAGTGAACGGCGGCCTGCCCAACAATGCGAAATAGACGACCGTGGCGAGGGAATACAAGTCGGCTCTTTGGTCTACGCGTTCCCCCAGCAGCTGTTCCGGCGCCGCGAATTGCGGTGTCCCGCTGCGGGACGTCGCCCCGCCGAAGCGCGCGCCGCCCCCCAACGCGAGCGCCAGTCCGAAATCGGTGATGCGCAGCCGGCCGTCGGGCTCGATCAGCATGTTTTCCGGCTTCAAGTCGCGGTGAATCAGCCCCACGCTGTGCGCGTGCTCGAGTGCCGAGAGGCCCTCCGTGAGCAATCGCTCCGCCTGGTCGAGCGAGAACGGGCCGTGGCGGTGAATCACCTGCGCGAGGTTGGAGCCGGGGACGTACTCCATGGTGTACCAGGTGAGTCCGGCGCGCCCCATAATGTCGAGAATCGCGACGATGTTCGGATGGCGCAGCCGGGCCGCGAGCTGCGCCTCGCGCCGGAAGCGCTCCATCACGCCGGGATCCGTGATCAGCGCGGGATGCAGGACTTTGATCGCGACGTCACGCTCCAGCGCCAGGTCGCGGGCGCGATATACGCGGCCAAATCCTCCCGCGCCGATTTCTTCCAGCAGCTCGTAATCGTCGCCCAGCGCGCGGCGCAGGCGCCGCTCGAACCCCGACTCCGTCATGAGGGGCGCGGCCGCCGGGACCTGGAAGGTGCCGGCGTCGCTCACGAAGTCCTCCAGCATTTCGGTCGCCGTGTAGTAGCGGTCCTTGGGCACGCGTGACAGCCCGCGTGTGATGACGCGCTCGACCGCCGCGGGAATCGCCTGCCGCAGCTGCGTCGGTGGAATGATCTTGGCCGGGTCGACATCCGGCGCGAGACCGGTCAGGGCCGCGTAGATGTTTGCCGTGACGGTGTACACGTCGCTCGACGGCTCGCCGGCTTCACCGGCGCGCGCTTCCGGCGCCATGTACGCCGCATTGGCATCGTCCGTCTGCAGCGGCGCCAGATAGGGCAGGCACCAGTTGGCGTACCGCAGGTCGGTGATGACGCCTTGGCCGCCGGTATTGATCATCAGCGTCGAGGGCACGATGCGGCGCATGATGATGCCGCGCGCGTGAGCGTGCTCGAGCGCCGAGAGCAGATCGCGGATCAGCGACATCGACTGCGGGATCGGGCGAGGCCCGCGCCGCAGCGCATCCGCCAGACTTTCGCCCTCGACCCAGTTGGCCGTCCGGTACGCGAACGTCGCGACCTCGCCGGCGGCATAGACGTGCCGGATCGCCGGATGGTCGAGGGCGGCGAGCGTCTCGGTTTCGCGCATGAACCACGCGCGGCCGGGCGCCTCGGCGGCGAGGTGGACCCGGATCGCCACGTGGCGCTTCAGCACACGATCCCACGCGTGATACAGCGCGCGCTCCGACGACAGCGCCACCAGATTGTCCAACCGGAACGCCGGCTCCAACGCGCGCAGCGCGTCGTCGAGCAGGCCGGCGGGCGGTGTCTGCGGCGGTACGGTAGTGACGGGCGTCACATTGATCGGAGAACGTCGACCGGGCGTCTGCACGGCCGAGAAATGTAGCCAGTCGTTTCGGCTGGCACGAATCACGCGCACGTCACAGATTGAGTCTATGAACGATCTGCGTCACCGCGTCGAGCGGCGCGTCCGGCCGGAACGCCGCTCCGGGCTGGATCGTCGGATCGCCGAACGGCGAACCCATGACGACAACGTGCTGGTGGAACGGCGTGGACTCGCCCCACGACGCGGCCAGGTCGAGCGCCGGTCACTCCGCCAACGCCGCACACTGAAGGACCGGCGCGGCTCGGGACTGACGTTCAAAGACGTCACTCCTTCGTAATCCGCACCACCGCCCACCCGTCCCGCGCCGCGCGCGCGTAGCGCGCGTCCAGCAGGTAGATCGTGTTGCTGTCGACCTCGGCGACCAGAAACCGGGCGAACTGCGCCATGGCGCGCCCCTCGCGCGTCTCGCGCAGCGCGCGTGCGACGGCGGGACTCCGCAGGTTCCGCGGCAAGCGCCAGTCGTTTCCCGCAACCGTATCGACACCGGCATACACCGCTTCCCAGGTAAACGGTTGTCCGACGTTGGTGAGCGCCGCCCACGACGCCGCGGCGCCAAACCGCTGCTGCGCCGTCCGACGGATCTCGGCCTTGCGCTGGGCGCCCGCGATACCCTGCGCACCGGCGTAGAGCGCCAGCAGCAACACGGCAAATGCCGCCGCGCGTTGCCGGCCCACCGGTCCGAACCAGTAGCGAATCCATCCAACCGCCGCGACGAGGCACACGATCCCGTAAACCACGAGCACCCAGCGCGCGACGATGTCCCCAGCGCGCAGCACAAAGAATGTGCTCGTGCCGGCTACGACCAGCGCTCCCGCGAGCGGTATCCAGTGGCGCTCGGCACCCCACGCGAGGGCGACCAGGGGGACGAGCCAGAAGAAGGGATCGACAACCGCGACCCAGTCGAGGTAATACCACGTCCCACTCCAGGGAAGAAACGGGCGCCACCCATAGGAGCCCTGCCAATCCAGATAGAGGTGGCTCACCAACGCCGCGCCAATGCAGGCGGCCAGCCAGTGCCACGGCGGCGCCGTACCGGGGGGGGGGCGCAGCAAACGCCAACCGCCGCCCACCAAGAGTGTGAGCGCGACGATCTCGATGCACGCGGCGGCGAGGGAATGCGTGATGCCGCGATGCAGAACCAGATAATCGGCCCTCGTTCCCGGAAGCCCGATGAACAGCTCGGTCCAGTCGGGCGCGTTAGCGGCCAGGATGCCGATCACGCCGGCGCGCGGCACATGACGATCGGCAACGGCGCGGCCGATCACTGCACCAACCAGGGCGTGGGCGAGATTGTCCATCGGTACACGATGCGCGACGACCTCGCGGCGCGCGACCTCATTCAATTCGATGGCATGACGACGGGCGGCTCATCAGGGAGTCCGGTATTCAACGCCGACGGCGAAGTGATGTCGGTGCATCGTGCAGGGCTGAGGCAGGGACCGGGTTTTGCGCTGTCCGTCCCGGTGAAGTACGCCATTCCGTTGCTGTAGCTAATTCCTCGAGTAATCCACCGTCACCACCAGAGTGCGCGGATCGGTTGCGGCCCAGGCCCTCGAGACTTGAGCTACTGTCGCGACAGTATGCGAGCTCTCGATTCTGGAATCCGTAACTGACTGCCGGACCAGAGAGAGCGCCTCGAAGCCCTGCCGTGTGTCGACCACGGTTGCGGTGGCTTGCAGCGTGCCACGAGCTTGGGCTTCTGCACTCCGCCCCACCAGGGCCAGTGCGCCAACCACCAGAACCGCCACGAGACCGCACCGCATTGCCTGCTCCCCTGTGTGAGTACCGATTGACTTCGACTTCTCACTAGGGCAGGCTCTGTGCCGATCAATTGTAACGAGCTAACGAGCTAGTGCACAGCGAGTTATACGTTTGTGTCGCCTCCTGTCGGACCCAACGAACCGTCAACAATTACGACATCGTCGCTCTATTGCGTTAGCTAAGTCAATGTCCTATTTTGGCTTCCGCTCTTTCGGGCCATTTCGTCAAGAAATTTGACAATGCACAAGAATTTGGCGCCTGGCATAAGCCTTGCCTTGGCACGGCTCCGGAATGATGGAGGCGCCGAATGGCACTCCAGCTGACTAAAAGCTCGACACCAAAACAGGAGTAACGAAATGCGCAGCATCACGAAGCTGTCCCTGGTTGTAGCCGCACTCGTCCTGACGGGCACGGCGCTCCAGGCCCAGACGAACAATGCCAATATCACGGCGACGGCAAACGTGGAGACGCCGATCAACGTGCTTGGCGCCCAGCAGTTGAGCTTCGGGAACGTGTTCCCGGGCGTGAACAAGACGGTCGCCGCGACCGACCTCACGAACGGCGGCCGTTTTGACGTCACGGGCCAGGCAAGCACTCCCGTCACGCTGTCGTTCACGCTCCCCGCGACGTTGTCGTCCGGCGGTAACACCATGCCGATCGTCAGCTACACGGGTGCGCATGCGCTGCTCGCCACGCAGGCTGGTGGTGTTGCGTTCTCGCCCGCAGCGGGCGCGAACCCGACCCTCAGCGGTACCGGTGCGCTGTTCGTGTGGGTCGGCGCGCAGGTGCAGCCGGCAACGAACCAGGTGGCTGGTGTCTACACCGGTTCGATCACCATGACGGTGGTCTACTAAGCGAAGGATTTTGGCGTCGAGCTGATGGCGCGCCGGCAGGGGACTCCAGTTCCTCTGCCGGCGCTGTCGTAAGCAGACGCACTCAACGCATGAAACAGGGATTGTGGTTCGCGATCGGAGCGATGCTGCTCGCCGTGCCGCTGGGGGCACAGGGCAAGCCGCTGACGGTCACCGGTGTGCGCGGCGTGACGTTCGGCGCCGTGCTGCCCGGTGTCCCACGCGTGGTGTTACGCACCGATCCCGCGAACAGCGGCCAGTTCGACATCAAAGGCCCGAAGGGCAACGTGTTGTTGTCGTTCGTGCTGCCGTTGACGATGACCGGTCCGAACGGCGCGCTCATGCCCCTCGCGTTCGGGTCGAGTGACGCCGGCTACTCGGCAACTCAAGCCATTGGGAGTCAAGTGGGATTCGATCCGAAGCAGGCGTTCACGGCGGCGATTCCGACCAATGGCCGCGCCTCGGTGTTCATTGGTGCCACCGCCAATGCGGCGACCAACCAGCGCGCCGGCGCATACACCGCCACGATCATTCTCACCGTGACGGTGCTGCCGTGATGCGCGCCCTCGGCGTCGCCTGTGTGCTGGCGCTCGGCAGCGCGTCGCTCGCCGCGCAGGGCGTGATGGTCGCCCCACACGCGGTCTTCATCGATCACCGCCTGCGCAGCGGCTCCGTCCTGCTTTACAATCCGGGCACCGAGCCCGTCGAAGTCACCATCTCCACGCTGTTCGGTTATCCGGTGACGGACTCGACCGGATCGATTGCGCTGCGCACCGTCGACGCGCCCGATTCGACGTTGCCGTCGGCGCTGGCGTGGATTCAGGCCTTCCCCCGTCGCCTCACCGTGGCGCCGCGCGAGCGCCAGACGGTCCGCTTGCTGGCGCGCCCGCCCGTCGGGCTCGCCGACGGGGAATACTGGCTGCGTCTCGTGATCGCGGCGCAGGCCGGTCACGTGCCGATCACCGGCGTCGGAGATACGACAGCGATTCGGGTCGGCCTGACGCTCGAAGTGCGCACGATCATCGGCGTGAATTATCGCAAGGGTCCCGTGACGACGGGCCTCGCTTTGTCGCATGTCCGCGCCCAACTCAGCGGCGACACGCTGGTCACCTGGGGCCGCCTCGAGCGCCGCGGCAATGCGGCCTTCATCGGCATGATTCGCGAGACGCTCGTCGATTCCACCGGGGCGGTGCGCGCCTCGTACAACTCGCCCATCGGCGTCTACTTCACGATGGAGCCGCGCCTCGCGACCGTGGTCGCGCCGCCGCGGCTGCCGCGCGGCCGGTATTGGCTGCGCTACGAGGTGGTCACCGAGCGCGAGGACCTCGACCCCGCGGTCGTGCTGAAGGCTCCGGCGGTCCGTGATTCCGTGCAGCTGGTCGTTCCGTGAAACGAGTTTTGGTGCTGGCCGGCTTGCTCGGTCTGGCCGGACGCGCTGAGGCGCAAGGCGGGGCGACCGTATCGGCCGACGCGGTCATCGTGACCGTCGGGATGAAGATCGCGACGCTCCGCGATTTGGACTTCGGTACGGTGATCAAGGGCGTCCCGACCACCGTGCTCCCCACTGCGGCCAATGCCGGAGAGTGGCAGGTCACCGGGAGCGCCAATGCGTTTGTGGTCATCGCTTTTACGCTGCCGACCCAGCTGACGAATATACAGGCGCTGCCCGGCTCGACGATGCCGATCACCTTCAGTGCGGTATCGGCCATCTGGCGTCGCGCGACGAACAATCCGGTCGGAGGCACGATTTTCAATCCCGCGACGGGCGCGGTGGGCCGGCTCGGCCCGCCTCCGAATTTCAACATGTACATCTGGATCGGCGGCACCGTGAACCCCGCGGCCGCAGCGAAGCCGGGGATTTACCAGGGGAACGTCATTGTCTCGCTGATTTACCAGTAGCCCATGCTCCACCTGGGGGCGGTACTCTCGCTCGTGGCTGCCCTGAATAGCGCTCCCCCCCCGGTGTCCCCGGTGTCCCAGGACACGACGCCGGAACCCGTCGTCATCGATCTGCGCATCGGCCGTATCACCGGGACGACGGTGCAAGGGTACCGCGTGCGGTCCGAGGTGCTGCTGCCGCTGTCGCAGTTCTTTCAGCTCGTCGAGATCCGCCATCGCCTCACGCCGGAGGGCCGCCTCGAGGCGACCGTCGATCCCGGCAACCGCCGCATCATCATCGATCCGCGCAGCGACTCGATGGCATATGGCGACCGCCGGGTGCACATCGAGCACGAGTTCATCCGGTTCGAATCTCCGGAGCTGTACGTCGGCAGCGAGCGTCTGGGCGACTTGCTGGGCGTGATGTTCGCCGTCGATTGGTCCGATCTCACGGCGACGGTCGTGGATCCCGGCAGCCTGCCGATCGCCCGGCGCCTGCGCCGTGAGGCCGCGCGCGACGCCTATCTGCGGCGTGCCGACGGGCTGCGCCCCGATCTGACATTCGGCCTGCAGCGTCCGACGTGGGACGGTGTCGTCATCGACTACTCCCTGTTTGCGCCGTCGTCGGATCCGCTCGCGGGCTCCACCTACGGATTTGGGCTCGGCGCCGATGTCGGGGGTGGTTCGCTGGAGATGCTCGGGCAGAGTGTGGGACCGGCGGACCAGGGCCGGGTTCATGTCGATGGGTCGTGGACCGGCGTCTGGCGGGAGAACCGCTGGGTCAAGCAGCTGCGGTTGGGCGATGTCGCGTCCACCGGCCCGCGCGCGCGTGCGCTCGAAGGCGTCTCGCTCACCAACGCGCCATTCGTTCGCCCGTCGCTCATCGGTTCGCTGCGCTACGCCGGCAGTCTCGAGCCGGGGTGGTCGGTGGAGGCGTACCGCGGCGGTGATCTGGTCGCCTTCGATACGGCGGATGCCGCGGGCGGCTTCGCGATCGATCTCCCCGTGCGCTACGGCGAGAATCCGGTCGATTTCGTCGCGTACGGGCCGTTCGGCGAGATCCGCGAGTTCAACCGCACGTACCGGGTGTTGAGCGAGCTGCTTCCCGCCCGCCGCTTCGAATACGGGCTGGGCGGCGGCCGCTGCCCGCAGCCCACGTTCATCTGCGATGCCACGGCGAATCTCGATCTGCGCTACGGCGCCACGCGGCGCTGGACGGTGCAGGGTGGCCTCGATCAGTACTGGCGCGATTCGTTGCCCGACCGGACGCACCCGTACGCCGCGGTGGTGGGGAATCCGAGCAATGCGTGGGCGATTCAGAGTGAGGTGGTGGGCGCGGGACTCGAGCGTGGCGCGCTGCGCTACGAGCCGTCCGTGGATCTGCGTGTGGAAGGGGAGTACGTGCATTTCGAGCGCGATTCGGCTTCGGTCCTGGCCGTCCCCGGCCGGCGCGCGCAGTGGACATTGACCGGATTCGTGCGGCCCAGAACCAGCCACGGGTTTTTCTTCTTCGACGGCCGCATCGAGCGCATCAGCACCGATGCCGGTGCGCTCACCCGGACCCGACTCGGCGCGTCGCTGCAGACGAACGACATCCGCCTGTTGCCGTACGTGCGCACGGAGCATGGGCAGGCCGCTGGCGGCGACCGCGAGTTCGTCGGGATCAGCGCATTGATGCTGCCACGGCCCCGCTGGGGCGGATTCCTGAGTCAGGTGCTGCTGCGCGGCACGACCGAGATCGAGCGCCAGGCCGGGCTCGTCTCCTGGTCGGCCTTCGCCGCTCGTCCCGTCGCCAGAGGGGTGCGCCTCGAGGTCGGTGCGAACTGGCTCCGCGGCGATGCGGGGCTCACCTATAGCCTGACGGTGACGTCGAATTTCTCCGCGCTGCGGGCCGTGACGGCGGTGCTCGCTCCGCCAAGCCAGCCCGTGAGCGCCACCCAGTTCCTGCAGGGCTCGGTCCTGTGGGACCGTCGCACCGAGCGGCTCGGCGTCGCTCCCGGTCCGTCGCTCGAGCGTTCCGGACTCTCGGGCCGCGTCTTCATGGACGTGAACGCGAACGGCATCCGTGATGTCGGCGAGCCACCGGTCGCCAATGCGCGCGTCCTCGTCGGGACGCTGGCCGCGCTGACCGATTCCGCGGGCGCATATCACGTCTGGGATCTCGTGCCGTTCGAGCCCGTGCTCGTCAGCCTCGACTCCGTTTCGCTGGAATCGCCGTTGCTCGTGCCGCTGTTCGCGCGCACCAGCATCGTGCCGGGACCGAATCGCTTCCGCAGTCTCGACATCCCCGTCGTCGAAGCGGGCATCATCGAGGGGCGCGTGGTCCGGAACGGCGCCGGCGTCGGCGGTGTGACGCTCCTGCTGACCGATCGGCGCAGCGGCACGCGCCGCACGCTCGTCACTTTCAACGACGGCGCGTTCTATCTCATGGGCGTGAAGCCCGGCGACTATGAGTTGACCGTCGAAGCGCAGGTGCTCGATGCGCTGGCGGTGGACGCGGAGCCGCTGCGGTTCAGCCTCGTCCCCACAGCGAACGGGATCGGGCGCTCGGACCTGGAGCTGCGCCTCAAGCCGAGGTTCTAGCGGCCTCGGCAACTTCGTGCAGCAGGATTTCGAGCCGCGCGAAATCATACGGCTTCACGAGCGACGGCACGCCGGCGTCACGCAGCAGGGTGGCGGTGTCGGCGGCGAACGCATCGCCGGTGGTGAAGATGAGGCGGTTCACCATCGCGGGCTGCTCGCGCCGCAGCCGTTCCAGGAACTCTCCGCCGCTCATCCCCGGCATCCGGACGTCGGAGACGATCACATCGAATCGTTCGCGGCGCAGCACGCGCAGCGCGTCGCCGCCGTCTTCGACCGCGATCGCGTGCATGCCCCGGCGCTTGAGGAAGCCGAGGACCGCGCGCCGCAGCCCTTCCTCGTCATCCACGAGCAACACCGACAGTTTCCCGTCCGGCGCGCGCGCCGCGGCGGTGACCGGCAGCGGCGCGGGCGTGATGCGGTGACGGGTGCGCGCATCCCGCGTCAAGTCGACCGTGAACGTGGCGCCGTGGCCGGGCACGGAATGCACCGAGATCCGGCCGCCGTGGTCGTGCACGATGCCGTAACAGATCGAGAGCCCGAGGCCGGTGCCCGCCCCCTCGGGCTTCGTGGTGAAAAAGGGATCGAAGATTTTCTCCTGAATGTCGAGCGGAATTCCCGGGCCGGTGTCGGCGACTTGCAGCTGGATGCGCTGTTCGCTCGTCGTCAGCGTGCGGATCGTGATCACGCGCCGGTCCGCCACTGCCGTGAGCGCCTGCTCGGCATTGATGAGCAGGTTCAGCAGCATCTGCTGCATGTCCGAGCTGTTGGCCCAGGCTTTGGGGTTGGCGTCGTCCAGCTCGAGATTCACCGTGATGTTGAGCGTGGTGAGATGGTAGGAGCGCAGCGCAAAGGTGCGGCGCACGATCTCGTTCAGGTCCACCAGCGTGCGTTCCTTGCTCCCGGCGCGCGCGAATGCCAGCAAGTTCGACGTGATGCGGCCGATCCGAGTCGCCTCGTCATACATCATCTGCACCGTCTCCCGCTGTTCCGGCGCGAGCTGATCGAGCAGCAGCGTCTGGGCGAATCCGGAGATGATGGCGGCAGGATTGTTGATCTCGTGGGCGACGCCGCTCACCAGCTGCCCCATGGCCGCGAGCTTCTCCGTTTGTTGCAGCTGTGTCTGTGCCCGGCGCTGCTCGGTGATGTCCCGCACGAGCGCGAGCACCTTGGGAATACGGCCGCCTTCGCGCACCGGAGCGAGCAGCACGTGCGCGGTGCCTTCGCCGCCGTCCGGCCGCCGGTAGGGGACTTCGAAGCGGCGCAGCTCGCCGTCGAACGCCGCGCCGAGATTCTCGCGCGCGATGCGCATGGCGGTCCCGGCGAGCCAACCGAAGGCCGATCGGGGAGGCTCGGGGGGCGGAGCGGTGTTCACGAGCGCGCGGCCCGAGCTGTTCTCGTCGAGCACATGGCCGTCGCGATCCACGACGGTGATCGCATCGGGAACGGCTTCCATGAGCAGGCGGAGGTTGCGCTCGGCCGACGCAGTAGCGCTGAGGGAGCTCATGAGCGAGCGGGTCTGATTGGCGACTTCGTCTTCGAGCAACCGCGCATAGCGGCGATCGACCCACAGCGAATACACGAACCACGCGGCGGTGAGCGCGAGCGTCACGCCAACGATCAGGCGAGTCGGCAGGCTGGTCTCCCGGAAGGCGTACAGCAGCACCACCGCCCCCAGCAACACAACGGCGATGCTGACCAGCACGCGAGCGGACCGGCTCAGCGGCATCATTTCAAGGACACCCCCACCCCCCCACCCCC
>DASPXD010000236.1:0-13687 GCA_035637435.1 Gemmatimonadales bacterium | reverse complement strand
GATTCGCATGGGGCTCAGGGGGTCGCGGGTTCAAATCCCGCCGTCCCGACTACTTACCGAACCGGGGGCCGTCGGGGGTCGGTTTCTACCCCGAATGCCTCCTACTTCTCGGAAGCTTGCGCTCCTCGCTCATGACGGCGGGAAGCGTTTCGTTATCAGGCTGCTGGTAGCACTTGAGGAAAGCTCCCGAGGAGGGACTCGAACCCCCGACCCGCCGGTTAACAGCCGGCTGCTCTACCAACTGAGCTACTCGGGAAGAGGCGCGAAATATAGAGACGCCGAGCAGGCCGGGCCAAGGGCGTCACCCGAGGGCCGGTGCGACGCCCCAGTCTCGCGCCGCACAATCGGGGCAGAGCCCATGGCTGAACTCGGCATCGGTGCGCTCACGGACGAACGACTCGACGGCTTCCCACGCGCCGGCGTCGTTCTTGATACGCTTGCAGCTCGCGCAGATCGGCAGGATTCCCTCGAGCGTCCGCACTTCAGCGATGGCCGTCTGGAGCTCCCGCACCAGCGCGCGTTGGCGCTGGTCCGCCAGCTGCCGGTCGACAAGCAGGCCGTGGGCGCGGCGGTGTTGGGCGACCATGAAAAAGAGGAACAGCGCGATCAGCAACATCTCCAGACTTGTCGCCGGCTCGGGTTTGAGCAGCAGCAGCCCGACGAGCGGCGGTCCGAACATGGACAGCGCATACGCCGGGAAGGCCCAGCGATCGGCGACGAGGGTATTGACGCCCCCCCGCCAGGAGCCCGGCGAGCGCCATCAGGAGCATGGCAAATGTCGCCGCCGGCAAACGCGGCACCGCGAGCGCCCGCTCTGCGCTCATGTGCCGTCCAGGACTTCACGCACTTTGCGGGCGAGCGCCGCCGGCGTGAACGGCTTCTGGAGGTAATTGAGGCCGGGCTCGAGCATCCCATGATGGACGATCGCGTCGTCGGTGTAACCGGATACGTACAGGACCTTGGTTTGTGGCCGGGCCTTTTCGAGTTGCCGCGCCAGCTCGCGACCGCTGGCGCCAGGCATGACGACGTCGGCGACCAGCAGATGAATCCGACCCGCATGGTTCGCTGCCGCATCGAGCGCGGTGGCGGCGTTTTCCGCGTCAATGACGGTGTACCCCAGTTTCTCGAGTAAACCCTTGGCCAACGGGCGGAGCATGGGGTCGTCTTCGGCCAGGAGAATCGTCTCGGTGCCCGCGACGCTGTCAGGCGTTCGCGGCAGCTGGAGCTCCTCGGCGGGCGCATCGACGCGCGGGAGGTAGATCTTGAACGACGTGCCTCGGCCGACTTCGCTATAGACCCAGACGTAGCCGCCCGACTGTTTCACGATGCCGTACACGGTGGAGAGGCCGAGTCCCGTACCCTTGCCTTTTTCCTTCGTCGTAAAGAACGGCTCGAAGATTCGCCCCCGGATTTCCGGCGTCATGCCGCTCCCCGTATCGCTGACCGCGAGCATGACGTACCCGCCCGGCACGACTGGCTGATGCAGCTCGGCATACTGTTCGCTGAGCTCGGTATTCGCGGTTTCGATGATGAGCTTTCCGCCCGTCGGCATGGCGTCGCGAGCGTTGACCACGAGGTTCATGAGCACCTGCTGCAGCTGACCGGGATCGGCGCGCACATTCCCGGCGCCCTCCGCGAGCGACAGCCGCAGCTCCACGTCCTCGCCGATCAGGCGGCGCAGCATCTTCTCAAAATCTTCGACGAGCGCGTTGGGCTTCAGGACAACCGGCTCGAGGACTTGCTGGCGGCTGAACGCCAGGAGTTGCTTCGTGAGCGACGCCGCACGCTCCGAGGCTTTGCGTACCTCGGCGAGATCCTGGTGTGCTGCGCTGCCCGGCGGGATCTCTTCCCGCAACAGGTCGACATAGCCGAAGATGGCCGTGAGCACGTTGTTGAAATCGTGCGCCACGCCGCCCGCCAACTGCCCGATGGCTTCCATCTTCTGCGCCTGGCGGAGCTGACCTTCGGACACACGCAACGCCTCCTGCGCCTCCCGGGCGGCAGTGAGGTCACGCACGAACGCGCTGAACAACCACGACGTCCCGACGCGCACGGGGGCGACGGCGAGCTCCACCGGGAACTCGCTGCCGTCGCGCCGCAGCGCGGTCAGCTCGATGCGCTGGTTGAGGATCGGCCCCTCGCCGGTGGTGAGGAAGCGGCGCAACCCGGCCGCGTGGGCCTCACGATGAGCGTGCGGCACGATGATGTCGGCGAGGCGTTGGCCCAGGACCTCCCGCTCGGCCCATCCAAACATGGACTCCGCTTGTTGGTTCCAGCTCGCGACGCGGCCCGTGTCGTCCATGGCGACGTGGGCGTCGAGCGCCGAGTGCAAAACGGCTTTGAGCCGTGCTTCCGACGCGCGCAACGCGTGCTCGGCGCGGGTGCGCTCGATTGCCGCCGCGACCTGTGTCGACACGAACTGGAGCATCTCCTTGTGGTGCTCCTCGTAACGAACGCCGGCGGTATAGGTCTGCACGGCCAGCACGCCGATGGTCCGGTCGCCTTGCTTCAGCGGCACGCCGAGCCAATCGACGGACGGAGCGCCGATCGATTGCAGAACCCCGAGCGCTGCCAGCTCGGACTCGGATTCGGGCTTGGAGAGGAGGGCGCGGCCCGTGCGCAGCACGTGCTCCGTGAGGCCCGCACCCGGAGCGCGGGGTGCCGGAGCGGCGTCGATCTCGTCGATGAAGTACGGGAAGGTGATCAGGTCGGCAGCATCGTCGTACAGCGCGATGTAAAAGTTTTTCGCGGGCATGAGCTCGCCCACGATCTGATGGACGGTGGGGAGCAATTCGTCGAGTCCGGGCGCATTCATCGCCACCTGAGCGATGCGATACGTCGCCGCCTGCAATTGATACGCCCGCGCCTGCGCGTCATGGCTCTGCTTGATGTTGAGCGCCCGGAGCACGGCGGGGCTGAGCCGGTGCAGATGGTCTTTGACGACGTAATCCGCGGCTCCCGCCTGCAGATACTGCACGGCGGACTCGTCTCCCAGTCTGCCGGTGACGACGATGACGGGGATTCCCGGAGCGAGCTTTTGCGCGAGCTCGAGTGCGTCGGCCGCGCCGAATGCGGGCAGCGAATGGTCGGTCAGGATGATGTCTGGCGTGAACTCTCGCAGCGCTGCGGACATGCCTGCGCGCGTATCGACCCGGAGGAATGTGGCGGCGATGCCCGCGCGGCGAATCTCCCGTTCCGCCAGCGCGGCGTCGTTCGGGTCGTCCTCGACCTGCAGGATCCGAATGGCGCTCAAGGGCCCCGCGGCGCCGGCGGCGCACGATTCATGAGCAACCAATAGAGGCCCAGCTGCTGCGCGGCCTTGGTGAATTCCACAAAGTCCACGGGTTTCCGGACGTAGCTGTTCGCGCCCAGGCTGTACCCGTCGACGACGTCCCGCTCCTCGTCCGAGGAGGTGAGAATCACCACCGGGAGCAGCTTCGTGCGCTCGTCGGAGCGGATGCGCTGCAGCACCTCCATGCCATTGACTCGAGGAAGCTTGAGGTCGAGGAGCACGACCGCCGGCAGCTCGCTCGGCGCGGGGCGGTCCTTCGTTCCAAACAGATAATCGATGGCCTGAACGCCGTCCTGCGCCACCATCACCTCGTTGGTGATGTTGTGGCTCTTGAGCGCCCGCATGGTCAGCGCGACGTCGTCGGGATTGTCTTCCACGAGCAAGATTTTACCGGGGTTCACACGACCCTCCCATCACAACGTGAAGTAAAACGACGCGCCCTGATCGACGGCGCCCTCGGCCCAGATCCGGCCGCCGTGCCGGTTGATGATGCGGCGCACGGTGGCGAGCCCCACCCCCGTGCCTTCGAATTCGGCCGCGGAGTGGAGGCGCTGGAACACGCCGAACAGTTTGTCGGCATACTGCATGTCAAAGCCTGCGCCATTGTCCTTGACCACGAACACGCGGTCACCGTTTTCGTCCTGCGCCGTGAATTCCACCCGCGGCTGCGGCCGCTTGGCCGTGTATTTCCAGCCGTTGCGCAGCAGGTTGTCGAGGACGACACGCAGCAGCCGCGAGTCGCCCTGGGCCTCGAGGCCCGGCGCAATGACGAATTCCACCTGGCGCTCGCCTGTCGTGGTGCGCTCGATCTCCGCCACGACGTCCCGCGCCAGCCCACTCAGGTCGATCTGCTCGGTCCGCATCTCCACCCGCGTCACGCGGGCCAGCTTCAACAGGTCGTCGATGAGCGTCGCCATGCGCTGGCTGGCAGCACGCACGCGCTGCAGCGAATCGCGTCCTTGGTCGCCTAACTGGGTCGCGTAATCCTCCAGCAGCACCTGGCTGAAGCCGTCGATGCTGCGGAGTGGCGCCCGGAGGTCGTGCGACACCGAGTAGGCGAATGCGTCGAGCTCGCTGTTGGCCGCCTGCAGTTCCGCCGCGCGTTTTTCGAGCTGCCCGGTGCGCTCGGCGACCCGCTGCTCCAGTATCTTCGCGTGCTGTTGCAGCTCCTGCTTCTGCTCCTCGATCCGGCCGAGCATCTGGTTGAAGGCGTCGGTCAGCATGCCCAACTCGTCCTCGCCGAACTTGGGCGCGCGCACCGAATAATCCTGCCGCGTCGAAGCCGTCGTCGCGGTTTCTGCAAGGGCGAGGATCGGTGTCGAGATCCGTCCCTGCAGCGCGGCGGCCAGCGCATAGGCGGCGAGCATCGCGATTGCGAGAACGACGATGGCGATGACGGCGGAAAGCCGGAGCGCGTCCGCGACGGCCTTCGTATCCGACGCTATGTAGAGAGTCCCAAGCCGCTGGTTCCCTCCCTGCGACACTGGCGTAAACGCCACGAGACGACCGCGCTCGAAGCGGTAGCCGTCCGGCTCCGGGGCTGCCGGGACAAGATCGGCGCTGGCAGCTGCCGGATAGGTCGCGAGCACTCGGCCGTCCTGGAGGTACAGCGCGGCGGCAACCATGTGCGGGTCGTAGTGCAGGGCAGCCAGGATTTCGGTGGCGTCCGCTTCGTTCGCAAACGCCAGGGCGGCGGTGCTGTTGGCGGCAAGGATGCGGGCACGCGTGGCGAGATTATTCCGCATGGTCTGTCGAAACGTGATGATCTGCTCGGTGACAAACGCGGCCGACGTCAGCAACAATACCAATCCGCTGATCAGGAGCAGGATCGCCGTCAGCTTTCGTTTTATCGGCCAGTCGCGGATCGACATGCTCACCGTCGTGGCGTTCGGACGATCTCGGCGACGCGCAGCAGCTTCGAGCTGATCGCGACGTTCGCGGCCTGCGCCGCCTCGAGGTTGATGCGCAGGCGAATGCGATTCTTGTCGTTGACGAACTGAATCATGCCTCCCCGCTTGGCGAAATCTTCGCCGTCGCTCACGGTGAGGATGGGCCGGTTCTGAAGAGCCGCGAGAATCTGCCCGACGCGCTCGTTCTCCGAGCGGCTGATGAACAGGATATTGCACCCTTCGATATCCGTCAGCTCGCGGTAGCGGCGGACCTCGAATGGCCGCAGTCCGAGATGCTCGCCACGTACCGTCTCGTCCAGGAAGGTGCCGAAGGGGTCATCCCCGAGGATGCCGATGCGCAACGGCGTCCGCGGGTCCTGGGCGGCCACGGGCTGCCAGTCGACAAACTGCGCGAAATTGAACAGGAACACGGCCTTCAGTTGACGCTCCGAGGCCCGCGGGCTTTGCACCAGCAGCAGGGCGGACATCAGGGCCGCGACCATCTTCAATAATGCCATTGCACCATCCCATAGACCCCGCGCTGGATGTCGCGGCGCGCGGCGGGCGTGCCGAACTCGGCATGCTGCTCGTGCAGCAGATTCCGGCCGGCCAGGGACAGCTCGAGCGCGGCTACCGGTTGCCAGCCGAGCCGCGCATCCAGCTCGGCGTACGCAGGCACCTGCTGGTTGACGATCTCACTGACGTAACGGAACCCGCCGTCCAGAGTCCACTGAGTGCCCAGAGTCACCGAGGAGCGCAGGCTGAGCTGCCGATCGGGGGTGTGCGACTCTGTCGAGCCCCGCGTCGTGTCGGTGCTGCCGGGATTGGCCCAGATGTGTATGCGTAGCTCGGTGTAACCCGCCCGCAATTGCCAGTTGTCTGTGATGCGATAGCTGGCGGTGGCTTCGCCGCCGTACGATTCGCCGTCCTGCCCGTTGCCGATTTCGAGCGAGTCGGGCCCCGGCACCAGCTCCAGGCTGCGCAGTCCATGGTACCGGTTGTAGAACGTCGCAAATGAGAGCACCAGCGCGCCCTGCTGGTGGCGATATCCCAGCTCGTACGCCAGCAGCTTCTCGGAGTGAAAGTCTGGGCCGCCGGCAAGGAAGTAGGGGGGCTGACCGGGGGCGAACAATTCGCGGTCGATGCGCGACGGCGTACGCACCGCCCGCGAAATCGCCGCCCACACCGTGCGCGACGGGCTGAGCGTCCAATTCACGCGACCGCTCGGCTGGACCTCGAATCCGGTGTAGTCGTTGTGCTCGACCTTGGCGCCGACCGTGAGGTGCAGCCGCTCGGGAGCGAGCGCGATCTCGTCCTGGGCGAACGCGGTGAACCACTCTCGCGCCACATTGGCCGGCAGGAAGGCCAGCGCCGCTGTGTTGGCGACGTGATCGTTGATGTTCCGGTAACCAACTCCCCACACCACGTGGTGGCGGGCGCCCACAGCGGCACGATGTTGCACCTCGATGTCATAGATGTCGAGATCTTCACCAAAGGTGCCCGGAATATTCCGGTGCGTGTGGTCGTAGTACGCCTGAGCTGTGACCTCGGACTTGGCAGAGAATGGATGCGCCCATTTTGCGGTCACATTTCCACCGCTGACGGCTATGTGCCCAGGGAGGGCCTGGGCAATTCGGCCGTCGTACCAGTCGCCCTGCAGACTGAGACGGTTGCTGGCGGAGTCATCCCAGTCCAGGCGAAACCCACCCTGTCCCATGTGCCAGCCGTCGGGGGCGTCCAGTCCATTGGGGAGCAGCGTAGGATCACGACTGAAGGCCTTGCCGTAGATCCGATAATCGGCATGCGTGCCAACCCGGCCGCCGTAGCGGGCGGATCCGAGGCCGCTCAGTTGGGTGCCGCCACCGCCGGTGACCAGCAGTCCCTTCGTGTCTTTCGCGCCTTTCGTAATGACGTTGATCACGCCGTTGACGGCGTTGGCGCCCCACAGCGTCGCCCCCGGTCCGCTGATGACTTCGATCCGGTCGATATCGGAGAGCAGAACATCTTGCACGTCCCAAAACACGCCCGAGAACAACGGTGTGTAGACGGTCCGTCCGTCGATCAGAACCAGCAGCTTGTTGGCGGTGGTGCTGTTGAGCCCCCGCGCGCTGATGGCCCATTGACGCGCATCGACTTGCGCAACCTGCAGATTCGAGGCGAGGCGCAGGGCTTCTGGAAGACTCGTTGCCCCCGATTTGCGAATCTCGTCCTGGGTGATGACTTGAATCGCCGAGGGCGTCTCGAACAGGCGTTCCGGACGGCGGGAGACGGACATGACCTCGACGTTCATCAGTTCATCGAGGGTGAGGCGCTTCAACGCCTCGGCGGAATCGCGTTGCTGAGCGCGCGCGGGGCCTGCCGAGACGGCCAAAACAAGAATAAGGAAGAGCGTGCGCATGGGGCCAGAATAGGAAAACCTCGGCGCGAGGACACGTCAGCCATTGTCCCGCTATCGCGTCAGTCTTTGCCTACAGCCTCCGCCCGCGACTCGCCGACGACCGCCAGGACCATCCCGGCGAGGATCAAACCGGCGCCGAGTCCCTGATTGAGCGAAAAGGTCTCCCCCCAGAACAGCCACGAGGTCACCGCCGCGAATATCGGCTCCAGGCAGAAGAGGAGGGAAGCGCGCGCGGAGGACATTTCGCGCTGCGCGCGCATCTGCCACACCAGCGCCACGGCGGTGGACATGACGCCGAGGAACAGCAACGCCGCACCGAGTCCCCATGACCATTGGAATCGGATCGGCTCGATGAGTAATGCCGCGATCAGCGTTGCGACCGCTGTCCCGGGCAACTGCAGCCACACGAGGCGTTGCGCGTCGTATCGCTTGGAGAATTCCGATACGGCGACGATGTGGCCCCCAAAGACCACGGCGGTCACCAGCGTCCAGAGATCGCCGCGGTTGAGCCCGCCGCTTTCAGGTGCCGTGAGGAAATAGATCCCCAGCGTCGCGGCGATGAGGGCGAACAGGAGCTGCCACGCGAGGCGGTGCTTGAGCACCACGAGCGCGATGATGGGCGCGACCACGGACGACAGCGCCACGATGAATGCGGAGCGCGCCGGCGTGGTGAATTGCAGCCCAAATGCCTGGGTCGCAAACCCCGAGGCCAGCAAAACCGTGAGCAGCGCGCCCGCCCGCAGCTCCGCTTTCGAAAACCCACCGCGCACATTGATCAGCGGGGCGAGGACGACCGTCGCGATCGAGAATCGCGCCGCCAGGAAGACCAGCGGCGACGCGGCGGCAAGCGCGTCCTTGACCACGACGAAGCTCACGCCCCACACCGCCGATGCGGCGATGAGTAAGAGGTCGCTGCGGCGTACGGTCAAGCCAGATCCCGCAGATATCGTCCGGTCGGAGACTCGCGGACCGCGGCCACGTCCTCGGGTGTGCCCGCCGCCACGACGCGACCACCCTGATCACCGGCCCCGGGCCCCAGGTCGATCACCCAATCGGCACGCTTGATCACATCGAGGTTGTGCTCGATCACGAGCACCGTGTGCCCTGCATCGACCAGCCGGTCGAGCACGCGGCACAACACGCGGACGTCGTCGAGGTGCAGCCCCGTCGTCGGCTCATCGAGGATGTAGAGCCTCCGTCCTCCGCGTGCGCGCGCCAGCTCCCGAGCAATTTTCAGGCGTTGCGCCTCCCCGCCCGAAAGCGTCGTCGCCGGTTGGCCCAGGCGCAGATAACCGAGGCCCACTTGCTGCAGGTACCAGAGGCAGCGCGCCAGGCGCGGATGGCGGTGCAGCTTTTGAATCGCTTCATCCACCGTCCACTCGAGCGCCTGGGCGATGCTCGCTCCCTGCAACTTCACGTCGAGCACTTCGCGCTTGAAGCGCGAGCCGCCGCAGGCGTCGCATGGCACGAACACGTTGGCGAGGAACACCATCTCGATGAGCACGTGGCCGGCGCCCTCGCACGCCTCGCAGCGGCCGCCTGCGACATTGAACGAAAAGGTGCTCGGCGCATACCGGCGCGCCCGCGCGAGTGCTTCGTTGGCGAACAGCGCCCGCAATTCGTCGAACGCTTTCACGTACGTCACGGGATTGGAGCGCGGCGTCCGTCCAATCGGCGCCTGATCGATCAACACCACGTCCTCGAGATGCTCCCAGCCCTTCAACGCCGCGACCTCGCCTACCGGCTCACCGAGGTGTTGCTTGGCGCTGTGCTCACCCTTGAGCCGCGCTTCGAGCTGGCGGTAGAGCACGTCGTGCACGAGCGTCGATTTCCCGGAACCCGAGACGCCCGTCACCGTGGTGAGCGTGCCGAGCGGAATGCGGACGTCGACGCCGGTGAGGTTGTGGAGCCGCGCGCCCTTGACGTCGAGCCAGCGCACCGCCGGCCGGCGCGCCGAAGGCACGCCGATGCGTTTTTCGCCCGAGAGGTACTGGCCGGTCAGCGTTCCGGCTTCCTGCACCGCCGCGGCGGGTCCCTGGTAGACGAGGTGGCCGCCTGCGGCGCCGCTGGCCGGCCCGAGCTCGACCATCCAGTCGGCGGCGCGCATCGCTGCGGGATCATGCTCCACGACGACGACCGTGTTCCCGGCAGTCGCCAGTTTGCGCAGCAATCCGAGCAGGCGATCCACGTCCGCGGGATGCAGTCCGATGGACGGCTCGTCCAGCACGTACAGCGTATCCACGAGATGCGAGCCGAGCGCGTTGGAGAGCGCAATGCGTTGTGCTTCGCCGCCGGACAGCGTGCGCGTCTGCCGGTCCAACGTGAGATATCCCAGGCCTACGTCGTTGACGAAGCTCACGCGCGTACGCAGCTCGCCCAGGATGTGGTCGGCCACGCTCTGTTGAAACACGGGCAAGCTGAGGTGATCCAGCCAAGCAGCGAGATCAGCGGCTGTGAGGGCCGCGGCCTCGGCGATCGTCTTTCCGGCGACCCGCACCGCGAGCGCTTCCGGTTTGAGGCGCGCGCCGTCGCATCCCGGGCAGGTCTTGGCGAGCTGGTACTGCCGCAGGAACACGCGGATGTATTGCTTGTAGCGCTTCGCTTCGAGCCGCTCGAGGAACGGGAAGATGCCGAGGTAGCGGCCGCCCTTGTTGTGCAGCAGAAACTGCCGGTCGCGCGCGGGAATGTCGTTCCAACCCACATCAAGGCCAATGCCGCGCCCACGGGCGGTCTCGCGCAGCAAGCGCCGCCGGCCTTCGTAGCGCGGCTTGGTCCACGGATCGAGCGCCCCATCGGCCAGCGAGCGCTTCGGATCGGGGACGATCAACGATTCGTCGTATTCCAGCACGGCGCCGAAGCCGTTGCAGCTCGGGCACGCGCCGCGCGGGTTATTAAAGGAAAAGAGCGTCGGCGTGAGCACCGGTGCGGCGCAGCCGCACGCCGAGCAGGCGGGGTGCTCGGAAAAGCGCCGGCGGTCGCCGTTGTTGAGCGCCAGCGCGACCCCTTCACCTTCGCTGAACGCCGTAGACACCGCATCGGCGAGGCGACCGCGATTCGTCTCGATGGCATCGATGCGATCCACGATGACCAGGACGTCCTTGCCCGCGCGAACGCGTTGCTCGGCGCCCTCGTCGTCCAACCGCAAGAGTTCCCCGTCAACCTGCGCACGGACGAACCCTGCGGCCCGCAATTGAGCCGCAATTTCCACGTCGGGGCGTTGAGCAGATGCCGGCAAGGGGAAGGACACAAGAACCGGCAATTCCGCATTCCGCATTCCGAAATCCGCAATGACGGCGTCCACCACCTCCTGTACCGTATCCCGTTTCACATCGCGGCCGCATTGCAGGCACGTCTGCGTCCCCGCCCGGGCCCATAGCAATCGCAGGAAATCGGCGATTTCCGTCGCGGTCCCGACCGTCGAGCGGCTCGACGTCGTGGGGTTTTTCTGCTCGATCGCGACGGCGGGAGACAGCCCCTCCATCGCATCGACCAAAGGCTTAGGCATGCGCTCGAGGAACTGCTTGGCGTAGGTCGACAGCGATTCGATGTAGCGCCGCTGGCCTTCGGCGTAGAGCGTGTCGAACGCGAGCGAGCTCTTCCCCGAGCCCGACGGGCCGGTGACGACCGACAGCGCCCGGCGCGGGAACTCGACGGTGATGCCCTTCAGATTATGCTGGCGTACGTTGCGGAGAACGACGCGCTCGGGGGGATGGCGCATAACCCACAAAAATAACAGCTTTGGCGCTTAGATGGCCCTCGCCCTGACACCGCGGCTCCTCCGTCGTGGCCTCGAGCTGTTCGCCGCCATCTCCCTCGGTGGAGTCGCTCTGCTCGTCGGGTACTACCTGATTCGCTTCGGGGATCGGGCCGACGTATTCCTTGAGCCGTTCTCGCGCTTGCATTGGGGCTGGATCGCGGTGGGCCTCGTCCTGGCATCGATGGACTGGGTGGGTGGTGGGCTGCGGTTGTGGGTGTGCACCCGCTACATCCATCCCGGTGTCCGGCTGCGAGACATGATTCTGGCCGGTGGGTTCGGCGCCTGGGGCGCCTACCTGACCCCGTTTCAGTCCGGCTCGGCACCGATGTCGATGTGGGTCATGAAGCGCGCCGGCGTCCCGGTCCCCGTTGCCCTGAGCTCGATTTTCGTCACGTTCATCGCGACGGTGGGGTTTTTCGCGATCGCCGGGCCGTTGGCCGTCTGGTTCGGCGCCGGGAAATCGCTGGCGCAACACGGGCTCGTGCTCGGCATCACGCTGTACGACCTGTTCAAGACCAGCCTCACGATCTTCGGGATCCTCGGGCTGCTGATGCTGACGGCCGTCATCTTTCCCGGCGTCGTGAAGCGGGTGATCCAGCGCCTCGCGGCTCGGATTGCGCGCCGCAGCCCGCGCGCTGCGGAGCGCATGGAGAAGTTGTCGGGAGGGGTGGACCGCGCGCACGACTGCATGGTGGCGTTCGGGAGTCCGAAGGGGCTGCTCACGCTGCTGCTGGCCATCATCATCTCGGCGCCGTCGCACGCGAACAAGCTGCTGGCAGGCTACGTCACCTTGCGCGTGCTCGGCATTCCGGCGGACTTCACCGATATTCTGCTGCTGCAAACGCTGATTTCCTTTCTATTGTATTTCGCGCCGACACCGGGTGCTTCCGGGCTCGCGGAGCTGACGTCGGCGGCCGTGATGTCGCTCTATGTGCCGCGTGAAATCACGCCGAGCTACACATTGATCTGGCGATTCATCAACAGCTATGCGACGGTGATCGTTGGCTCGTCGATCTTTTGGTACTGGCTGCGGCGCGGCCTCATCGGCCGCGAAGAAGCCGTCGGGATCACCTAACTTCTGCTTCCTTGCCCGGTTACACAGCCGGGCGTTAACTTCACGGCCTGGTCACAGCTACGGGAGTGCGCGCGCATGGCGTTGCTTGAAATGGGAGGGCGGAGGTTCGCACTCCCGCAAGGAGAGGTGCTGCTCGGCGCGGATCCGGGCTGCGCCATCCCACTCGCCGTTCCAGGTGTTCTCCCACGCCATGCCAAACTCAAGAGCCTCGCAGACGGACAAGTCGTCATCACGAAGGCAGTTCCCGAAGCCGAAGTGCTGATCAACGGCGTGCGGCTGGGCGCCGAACCAACCCCCCTGCTGCATGGCGACAAGGTTGAGGTTGCCGGGCAGGAACTCACGTTCGTGGACGAGCGGCGCAGCGGCAGCACGCAGTATGTGCAGGCGATGAGCGTGCCGCAGGCGATGGCCCAGGCCAAAGCGGAAGCCAAGGGCGGCAAGGTCACGGTCAACACCGGCGGCCGGGTGGTGTCGTTAACCGACGGCCGCGAATACGCCATCGCCGGCACTTCGCTGGTCTTTGGCCGCGACGCCTCGTGTGACGTCGTCGTCCCCGGCAAGGATGTGTCGCGGCGACATGCCGAGATCGTACAGACGCCCAAGGGGTACCTCATCGTCGATTCGAGTACCAACGGCACGTCGGTCAACGATGCCCGCGTAGAAGGCCAACGGCTGCTCGCGCGCGCCGATGTGATTACGATCGGCGAAGAGAAATTCCGGTTCTACGCCGATACGGCTGCCCCGCCTACCGAAAACCCTCCCGCGGGGCCGGCCGCTAGCGCGCCCTCGGCCGTACCCCCGACAAAGGGCGGCCAGAGCCTCAAGGAAACGATTCACGGCGTGCCTGCTGCGTCCAGGCCGTCAGGTGCGTTAGCCAGTTTCTTGGTCCGTGGTGGCTCGCTCAAGGGCCAACGACTCAGCGTCAAAACGCCCGTGGTCAACATCGGACGCGCCGACTACAACGACCTCGTCGTTCCGGATGAATCGGTCTCCACCGCGCACGCGAAGCTGCAACGCCGCGAGGGCGTCTGGGTGTTGGTGGACCTCGATTCGACGAACGGAACGTTCGTCGATGGGGATCAGGTCAAGGGCGAGACGGCGCTCGCGCCGGGCGCCAACGTCCGGTTCGGAGACGTCACGATGGTGTTTGAGCCGACGGATGACGCAGCGGGGGTCGCGAAGGGTGGGGGGACACGCATGATCGAAGTCCTGACCATGTCTGCCCCCTCGAAGCCATCGTCGGCGGCCCCGACGCCCGCTCCGCCAAAGCCGGCCC
>DASPXD010000235.1:0-2067 GCA_035637435.1 Gemmatimonadales bacterium | reverse complement strand
AAGGCTTGGGGGTTAATAGGGTGCTGCCCCGTTATGAGGGCATGCACCTCGACGATGAGCCGCTCTATCTCCTTCTAGACCGCTACCTCGCCGGTGAGGCATCGCCGGCGGAGGCCCGTGCGGTACAGGAGTGGCTCGCGGCAGACCCCGAGCACGCAGCGCTGCTCGAAGATCTGCGGCTCATCAAGCGCGTCACCAGCGAGCGAGTACCGGAGAGCAGCGTGGATGCGGCTTGGGCGAAGGCTCTGCAAGAGCTAAAGCCACGCGCGTCACGGCGGATCCCCTTGGCGGTGCTAGCTGCGGCAGCGGTTGCGATCGCGCTGATCGGTGGCCGGGCCGTGCTCCGGCGCGCGCCACAGCTCCGTGAGGTCGCTACGGCTGCCGCGCAACGCGCGGTCGTCCGGCTGCGCGACGGCACGCAAGTCACCCTCGCGCCCAAGAGTCGCCTCCGCTACGCGCCCGACTACGGCAAAGCCCACCGCGACGTCTATCTCGACGGCGAAGCCTATTTCCAGGTCGTGCGCGACGAACGTCTTCCGTTTCGCGTACACACCGCCGCCAGCCTCACCGAGGATCTAGGGACGGCGTTCGTGATCACGGCGTATGCCGATCAGATCACGACCGAAGTCGTCGTGGCCGAAGGGCGAGTGGCGCTGCGGCGCGCCCTCCCCGATACCCTCGCGGCCGCCCCGCCGGCGCTGGTGCTCGGCGCCCGTGACCTCGGGCGACTCGGGGCCAGCGGCGTCGCCACACTGCAGCGCGGCGTTGATGTTGACCGGCAGCTCGCGTGGACCACGGGAGTGCTTGCGTTCGACGGCACGCCGCTCCGCGATGCCGTGCGGACGCTCGGACGGTGGTACGACGTCGAGATCCGCCTTGGAGACTCCGATAGCGCGCTCGCCGCACGCCGGCTCACGGCAACATTCACCAACGAGCCGATCGACCTCGTCCTGAAACGCATTGCGTTGACCCTTGGCGTGCGCGTCGAGCGCACGGATGGGTCTGTGTTATTGCTCCGAAAGGGTAGGTGACCGTCATGAACCGTGTTGCGTTGTCTCCCTTCGTGCTCGCATTGACGCTGGCGGCGTTCACGCAGCGGGCCGCTGCGCAATACGCGGGCGACCCTGAGAGCCGGGCGCCGCGATTTCTGCTGGCCATGGGCAAGCGTGCCGAGCCTGTCCCCGTAGATCTGAAGCGCTCGGTGACCTTGCGTCGTCCCCTCTCGTTGGCCTTCGAGGGCGCCACGCTCAAGGAGGCCCTGGCGGAGATCTCGCGGCAGGCGGGACTCAGCCTCGTCTACGCCGACGACGTGTTGCCGTCCGGGACGCTCGTGAATCTGCGCGCCGACCGTATCACGGTGGTCGCAGCGCTGACGGACGTGCTCCTCGACGCAGGCGTAGACGTCGTCTTCACTCCGGATGGACGCGCCACCCTGGTCAAGCGCCCGCAATTCGGCTCGATCGCGGGAACGGTGACGGCGGGGGAGACGGGCACGCCCCTGGTGCGTGCAGTCGTGAGTGTGGTCGGGACGCGTCTCACGGCCGAGACGGACGCTTCGGGTCGATACACGATCGGCAGCGTGCCGGTGGGAACGCAACGGCTCCGGGCCCGCATGCTGGGCTACGCGCCGGTCGATACCAGCGTGGTCGTCGCGGAAGGGCAAGAGACAGTAATGAACGTTCAGCTCAAGGCGCAGGCCATCGAGCTGGAAGCGGTCGTGGCCGTGGGCTATGGTGAAAAGCGCCGCGAAGATCTGACCGGAGCGGTGACGACCGTTGGCCCTGAAGCCCTGAGTGGGCGACCGGTCACCAACACCGTGGCCGCACTGCAGGGGGCGCTGCCTGGGTTGATCGTGCAGCGGGGTGGAGGACAGCCGGGAGTGGAAGACTTCAATCTGAACTTGCGCGGCGTGTCATCGTACAATCCCGCCGACACCGGCAACGCAGCGAACACTCCCCTGGTGCTGATCGACGGCGTCCCGGGCAATCTCGATCTGCTGAACCCCTCGGACATCGAATCGATCACGGCGCTGAAGGATGCCGCCGCGTCGATCTACGGCGCGCGGGC
>DASPXD010000234.1:0-32644 GCA_035637435.1 Gemmatimonadales bacterium | reverse complement strand
GAGCAGCGCGAGCTGGTCGGCTTCGCTGCGATCTACGAAATTTCCCCGCGAGTCCAACTCTTTGAGCCCCGCAAGAAAACGCTCGCGCTCCTCGGGTGTGTGCCAGTCGGTCAGCATCTTGTCGATGAAGGCTCCCACGTTCGCGGCCGCGGCGCCGGGCAGGATCCGTTCCGCCGCGACATCGACAGCGGAGAGGGTGCGCCGCACGGGAGCACCGCGATGCACGTCGCGACCCAGCGCGAGCAGGTCTGCCGGGTCGAGCGCGCTGAGGCTCTGGAGCCCCGCCGTCGCCACGAGCCACTGGATCAGCTCGCGTCGTTCCATCGGCCCTCGGCCTCGAGATACCGCCGCGCGATCGCGCCCGACTCTTTCGGCGTGCGGGCGGCGTCGGGCACGCTATCGAGCTCGACCACTCCCCAGCCGTCGAACCGGATCGCATCGAGTGCCGCGAACACGGCCGGGAAGTCCACGCGACCGCGGCCCAGCTCGACGAAGCGGTCCGACGCGTCGAGATCCTTGATGTGGAGGAACAGCAGCCGTCCCGCATGCTGCCGCACCGCCTCGGCAGGATCCCCCCCGGCTTGCTGGTAATGCCCGGTATCCAGCTCGAGCCGCACGAATCGGGGATCAGCGGCGTCGAGCACGCGCGCGACTTCGCCGGGCGACTGGCCCAGCGCGCCCATGTGATTGTGGTAGCCGAGTGGGATGCCCAGCTCGGCGCTGCGCCGGCCGATCTCCGTGAGCAAGCGGCCCATGCGGCGGAAATCGTCGGGTGCCGGCTCCCGGCCCGCAGGGCGCGTGTCGATCACCTGGAGATAGCGCCCGCCCACGTCGCGGACAAAGCGGGCGTTGCGGGCGTGTTGCGCCAGCGTCTCCTGTTCGGCCGCCGGATCGAGTGACACGTCGCCACTCGACAGCGCGACGAGGGTAAGGTGGTGCTCGGCAAGGAGCTGCTTGAGCTCCGCGGGACGGTCGCCCCATGTGGTCACGGCGGACTGCCGCAGCTGGATGCCACGGAAGCCGAGTGCGGCGATGTCGGCGATGGCCTGACGATCGTTGCCGCCCCAGGTGATGGCCGCGTAGCCAAAGCGAACCCGCGCGCGGGGCAGGAAGGGCCAGGCCGCCGCACCCAGTCCGATCGCCAGGAATTCCCGTCGTTCCATCGTGAGATTAAGCCTCGTTCCCCTGGGGAGATTCTACTCCTCTACCATCGGCCCGGCCACCGGCCCAAGTTCCAATGTCGGAACCGCCGTGTCCCAGCCAATCGCCCTGCACTTTAGGAGAATCGCAATGGCTCCCCGTACAGTTGCCCATCGGAAAGACGGAAAACAGAAGCGCGTTCGCGCGCCCGCGCGCCCTGCGGCTCCGGAGACGGTTCCCGAGAGCCGTTCGCGCGCGCCGGCGCGGCTCTATGCGACCAAAAACGATCTTCCCGAGGCGACTCGCGGCGAGGTGATCGAGTTGCTCAATCGGCGCCTGGCCGAGTGCATCGACTTACAGACGCAATGCAAGCAGGCGCATTGGAACGTGAAAGGTCCTGCGTTCATCGGCCTGCACAAGCTGTTCGACGACATCAACGAAGCCGTCGAAGGCTACGTCGACCTGATCGCGGAGCGCGTCGTGCAGCTGGGCGGCATCGCCGAGGGAACCGTGGGAGCGGTCGAGGGCCGCTCGACGTTGCCCGATTATCCGCTCGCGTTGGCGACGGGGGCGGAGCACGTGGCCGCGTTGTCGGACGCGCTCAGCGCATTCGGCCGGGTGGCCCGCATCGGCATCGAAGAGATGAACGACCTCGAGGATGCGGGCAGCGCCGATCTCCTGACCGAGATCTCGCGCGGCGTCGACAAGTGGCTGTGGTTCGTGGAGGCGCATCAGCAGGAGCGGTAAAAAGACGACGGCGCCCTCTGTGAAGAGGGCGCCGTGGCTTTGCTGTACCGCGGTGGTTACAGCTTGACGACGTTCTGCGCCGCCGGGCCCTTCTGGCCCTGCACGACTTCAAACTCCACGCGCTCGCCTTCAGCCAGCGACTTGAAGCCCTGGGCCTGAATGGCGGTGTGATGCACGAAGCAGTCCTTCTCGCCGTTCTCGGGCGTGATGAAACCGAACCCCTTCGCGTCGTTGAACCACTTCACGGTACCGGTGATACGTGCCATCTGATGAAACTCCTTAAAAACTGTTCCCGGCGTCGCGCGGCGTCATCATGCGATGCGCCGCGTACTGTGATTCCGGCGCCGGTCGAGCGAGGCACCACCAACAAGAAAGGACCAGGAGACGTTGCCCCAGGTCCTCGTTTCGTCGGTCACTGGCTACTTCGCTCGACACAACGATCGGTAGATGTACCAGGAAAGTCAAGCGGCAGTTACGACGGCGCGCGCGCTACGAGTTTGATCTGGGTGACCGCCGCCGGGTTCTCCAGCGCGGAGAGGTCTCCCAGGTCACTGTGGCCGAGGTAGGCACCCCGGATCACGCGGCGCAGAATCTTGGCGTTGCGCGTCTTGGGCAAGTCCGTCACGAACTGCACCGACTCGGGACGAAGCGGCCGGCCCAGCCGCTCCACGATCGTCTCGCTGATCTCCCGTGCCAGAGCTGCCGACGCGGTGTGGCCGGTGCGCAACACCACGAACACGACGATCGCCTCTCCCTTGAGCTCGTGGGGCACCCCGATCGCCGCGGCTTCGAGGACCGCCGCATGCGCGGTCGCCGCGGACTCGACCTCCGCCGGCCCCACCCGCTTGCCGGCGACCTTGAGCGTGTCGTCCGAGCGACCCTCGATGTACCAGAACCCGTCGGCGTCGATACGTGCCCAGTCGCCGTGCACCCACACATCGGGAAACCGGCTCCAGTACGTGGCGACGTATTTCTGCGGGTCCCGCCAGAAGCCGCGCGTCATTCCGGGCCATGGCTGGCGGATGACCAGCTCGCCCACCGCGTCGCGCAGCGAGCGGCCGCGCTCATCCACCACGTCGGCGGCGATGCCGGGCACGGCACCGGCGAACGCCGCCGGCTTGAGCGGCGTCCACGTGCTACAGCCGAGGATCCCGCCCGAGCACTCCGTCCCTCCCGAGTAGTTGATGAGCGGCGCCCGTTTGTCGCCCACGACGTCGAAGTACCACCACCATGGCTCGGGATTCCACGGCTCGCCCGTCGAGCCGAGCACCAGGAGCGACGAGCGATCGTGGCGCCGCACCGGTTCTTCGCCGGCGCGCATCAAGCCGCGGATCGCCGTCGGGGAGATGCCAAGGTGCGTCACCCGATGGCGCTCCACGATCGACCAGACCCGGGCCCCGTCGGGAAAATCGGGCGCGCCGTCGTACAGCAGGATCGTCGCGCCGTTGATGAGCCCACCGGCGATGAGCCAGGGGCCCATCATCCAGCCGATATCAGTGAACCACCAGAGGATGTCGCCCGCCTGGAGATCGAACACGTGGGCGAGATCCTGCGCCGCTTTCACGGGGAATCCGCCGTGCACGTGAACGGCGCCCTTGGGCCGGCCCGTCGTGCCCGAAGTGTAGATGAGCATGTAGGGATCTTCGGGGGACGTGTCGGCAAACGACTCGTCGCTGCCCCGCGCCATCATGTCGTCCCACGCCACGTCGCGCTCGCCGAGGCGGATCTCCCGCCCGAGTCGCCGCACGACGATTACGGTGCGCACGCTCGGCGCGCCGGCGGCTGCGGCATCGGCCGTCTCTTTCATCGGTATGACCTGGCCGCGCCGCCGGAAGCCGTCGGCGGTGATGAGCACGCTCGCCTCGCAATCGCGCAGCCGTCCCGCAATCGCGTCGCTCGCGTAGCCCGAGAAAATCGGCGTGAACATCGCTCCGATGGCCGACACCGCGAGGGTGGCGATCGCGCACTCGGGGGTGAGTGGCAGGAACAGGCCGACGCGGTCGCCCGCCTTGACGCCGAGTGCGCGCAGTCCGGCGGCGCAGCGCCGCACCGCGGCGGCCAACTCGCCGTACGTGAGCCGCTGCGTGACGCCTTCCTCACCTTCGAAGATGAGCGCGGTGCGTGAGGGATCGTGACGCAGCGCCGACTCGACGTAGTTCATCCGGCCCCCGAGCCACCACGTCGTCCAGGCGACGCCGCGCGAGGAGTCGAGTACGCGCTGGTAGGGACTACGCCAGACGAGGCCTAAGTCCCGGTCGACGGCGCGCCAGAAGCCGTCGAGGTCTTCGACGGACCAGCGGTGCAGCGACGCAAAATCGCGGTGACCGTGTGCCTCGGCAAAACGGCGCAGTCTGCTGCGGGCGAGATAGCGGTCGGCGGGGGACCAGGCGATCGGCATGGCCTGGTGAAGTTGACACGCCCCGCGACGATACGGTACTCCATGGAGTTTACCAGGCGTCCACGTGACTCGCCGGAATCGGCCCCGCGCGACGACATAGGTTTGAGCATCTCCCTACAACAGGACGAGCGATGAACGCATGGGTGTACGCGCTGTTGTGCGCCGTGCTGCTTCCGAGCCAGGCCCCGCGGGACCGGGACGGCAGTCACGATTTCGACTTCGAGATCGGCACCTGGAGGACGCAGCTGCGACGCCTCCGTCATCCGCTGAGCGGGGATACGACGTGGGTCCCGTACGACGGGACATCCGTCATCAGAAAGGTGTGGAATGGCAAGGCCAATCTGGTGGAGCTCGTCGTCGATGGGCCCGCGGGCCGCATCGAAGGCCTCTCCTTGCGGCTCTACAATCCGCAGTCCCATCAGTGGAGCCTGAACTTTGCCAACAGCGCTACCGGAACGCTGAGCGTGCCCACGATCGGCGAGTTCAGGAACGGGCGCGGGGAGTTTTTCGATCAGGAGGACTTCAGCGGGCGCGCTATTCTCATCCGCAATGTGTTCTCCGACATTACGCCGAACTCCTATCGGTTCGAGCAAGCGTTCTCGGACGATGGAGGGAAGACGTGGGAGGTGAACTGGGTGGCGGTAGATACGAGGATACCGGATCGGTAGGTGGCGTCCGCGACGGAATGATGTGGAGTAGGGGCGCAGCATGCTGCGCCCCTACTCTATACCCTCGCAACGAACGTTCAAACAACGAACATTCAAACCAACGCATAGCATCCGTTGTCCTAAGACCATGAAAACCATTCTCTCATTCCTGCTGTCGCTCGGCGTGCCGGCGCGTCCCTACCCGGCCGTCAAACCGTCCATCCAATACACGCTGCGCGTCGACAGCGCCGATCTCTCCGGCTGGAACGTGGAGATCAGGCTCCGGACCTCCTCCGACACCGTTCGCCTCGCGATGGCGGCACACCCGGAGTACGACGATCGCTATTGGCGCTACGTCCGGAATTTCGCAGTGGAGACCGAGGGCGCCACCGTCACCCGCGTCGACAGTGCGGTCTGGCAGGTTGTCGCTCCACCCGGCGTGGTTAATCTGCGCTATCGAATCGCGCTCCCGCCGGCTGAGGCCGGGCCCCGCGCATCCTGGCGGCCGTTCCTCACGCCGACCGGTGGGCTCATCGGCGGTCCACACTCATTCATGTACGTGCTGGGTTCGGAGGACAGCACGGTGCTGGTGGAGCTTGCGTTACCGGCCAGTTGGCGGATCGCCACCGGCCTCACGGCAACTCGCGATCCACGCTATTTCACCGCGGCTAGCGCCGCCGTGCTGGAGGACTCGCCGATCCTCGCGGGTCACCTGCACCAGTGGAGCTTCGTCGAGGGTGGCCTCACCCATCGCGTCGCGTATTGGCCCTTGCCCGACGCCACGCCATTCGACACGGTCGCATTTGTCTCCGGAATTCGGAGCCTGGTTCATCAGGCGATCGCGCTGTTCGGCCGCGCGCCGTATCGCGAATACACGTTTCAATTCGCGGATGGCGCCTACAGCGGCGGGCTCGAGCATCGCAACTCGGTGACGCTTGGTGCGCGCAGTGAGGAGCTGGCGCGCGACCCCAACTCGGGTGTCCAGGAGACGGCGCACGAATTCGTGCATACCTGGAACCTCATGGCCATCCGGCCGGTCGAGTATCGCGATATCGACTACCGTACGCAGCCGCCGGTGTCGAGCCTCTGGTTCAGCGAGGGGCTGACGATGTTCTATGCCGATCTGCTGCTGCGGCGGGCAGGCATTCCGGTACACGATTCGACGCGCACGGCCCATCTCGAGCGGCTGATCGGCTCGTACCTCAACAACCCCGCGTACGCCCGCTTCTCCGCCGAATCCATCAGCCGCGTGGCTTATAATGTCGAGCCTGGCGCGCTGGGCGATTACAGCGCCAGCACCCACCTCCAGGGTGAGCTGATCGGAACGATGCTCGATCTCATGATTCGCGACGCGACCCACGGCCGGCGCTCGATGGACGACGTGATGCGACTGCTGTTCGAGCGATCCGGCACCGAGAGAATCGACTCGCACGTCATCGAGCGAGCCGTCGCGACGGTGTGCGGCTGCGATGTCGGGCGGTTCTTCGATGCCCATGTCCGCAACGCCCGCGCCATCGATTTCGACCGCTACCTCGGTCTGATCGGCCTCCGCACGCGCGTCACCTGGGCGCCGGCGGTCTTCAACGGCGAGCCGGAGCGCGATCTGCGCATCTATGGCTGGGAATCGGAACGCGACAGCAGCCTGCGTTTGATCATCACCAATGCGGCGAGTATCTGGGGTAGGGCGGGGCTCCACAGCCGTGACCAGCTCCTGGCGCTGAACGGCGTACCTATCCGGACATGGTCCGAGCTGCGCGCGAAACTCCAGAGTCTGCGTCTCGGCGACACTGTTCGCGTCCAGGTGCGACGGCTGGCGGGCCCGTTCGAGGCGACGGTAGTCGTCGCCGGTTTTGAGCGGCCGACCGTTCGCCTCGAGAATCTCGAGACCCCGGCGAGCGCGCAGCGGCGCCTGGCAGTCGCATGGCGAAACGGAGACCGCTGAGCATCGGGTAGCAGGCGGGGCGCGGCCGGTGCATAATCCGCGCATGCGACTCTCCATCATAGCTCTCGGTCTTGCTGCGCTCGGCGGCTCGCGCGCGCTCGCCCAAAGCCCCGATTTCAGCACCGCCCTCCGCTGGCGCACCATCGGGCCGTTCCGCGCCGGCCGAGCCCGCGCCCTCGCCGCGACGCCCGGCCGTCCGACCGTGTTCTACATCGGATTCGACAACGGCGGGCTGTGGCGCTCGAGCGACTACGGCTCCAACTGGGAGCCGCTGTTCGATCACGAGTCCACCGGCTCGATCGGTGCCATCGCCGTCGCCCCGTCGGCGCCCAACGTCATCTACGTCGGCAGCGGCGCCGGCATCATCCGGCCCGATCTCGCGACGGGCAACGGCATGTATCGGTCCAACGACACGGGGCGTACCTGGACGCACCTGGCGGGGGGCCTCGACGCGACACAGATGATCGCCTACGTCGACGTCGATCCGGCCAATCCCGATCGACTGTTCGTCGCGGCACTCGGCCACCCCTATGGACCGAATGCCGAGCGCGGCGTGTACCGCTCGACCGACGGCGGCCGCACGTTCGAAAAGGTGCTGTACAAGGATGAGTACACGAGTGCGAATGAGGTGCGCATCGATCCGAGCAATCCCAACACCGTATACGCAGCGCTCTGGCAGCAGCAGCAAACGTTCTGGGAGGCGGCATCCTTCGGTCCCGACTCGACGGGGCCCGGCGCCGGCGGGATTTACAAATCCACCGACGGCGGCACGACATGGACGCAGCTCACGGACGGCCTGCCTGCGGTGCTCGAGGCGAACATCGCGATCGCGCCGAGTAATCCGCAGGTGATCTACGCGATGGTGGCGTCCGTGAATCCGGCCGGAGGCTCAGGGCCGGTGGGCTTCTACAAGTCGAGTGACGGCGGCGCGCACTGGACACTGCGCACGCGCATCCCCGGCGCCGCTGTCGTCGGTGACACGGCCGCGACGGCCGATCCGCGGCCCCTCGGCCGGATCGGCGGCGGTGACCTGCCGCCCATCACCGTCGATCCGAAAAATGAGAATGTGATTTACAGCGCCTCGATCGTCATGTGGCGCAGCGAAGACGGCGGCGACAGCTGGTCGGCGGTGCGCGGCTCACCGGGCGGGGACGACTATCAGCGCATCTGGATTCACCCTGACGACTCGAACGTGATCCTCGCCGTGTCCGATCAGGGCGCCGTCATCTCGTCCAATCGCGGCGCGTCATGGAGCAACTGGTACACGCAGCCCACCGCCGCCGTCTATCACGTGACGGCCGACAACGCGTTCCCCTATCGCGTCTGCAGCGGGCAGCAGGATTCGGGCTCGATCTGCGTCGCGAGCCGATCCGACGACGGCGAGATCACCTTCCACGACTGGCACCCGGCGAACATCCAGGAGTACGGCATTGCCGCGCCCGATCCGCGCGATCCCGACGTCGTGTTCGGCAGCGCCCGCCGCGGCGTGTCGCGCTACGATCGGCGCAGCGGCCAAACCGCGCAGGTAGGCCCCGACTCGGCCGCGCGCGGCGACACGTTCGGCCGCAACGTCCGCACCATGCCGCTGATCTGGTCGCCGGTGAACCCGAGCGTGCTGTATTACACGTCGAACGTGGTGTGGAAGTCGGTCGATCACGCACAGACCTGGACTCGCATCAGTCCCGACCTCGCGCGCCCGACGTGGGCCATCCCGGCGAGCGCCGGGAAGTACGCCGGCACCGTGACGCCGGCTCCGCGTGGCGCGATCACCGCGCTGTCTCCCGCTCCGACGAGCGCCGCGGTGCTGTGGGCGGGCACGGATGACGGTAACATCCAGGTGACGATCAACGGCGGCGCGACCTGGCGGAACGTCACCCCGGCGGCCATCAAGCCGTGGACGCGCATCTTCAACATCGAGGCGGGTCACTTCGATACGCGGACTGCGTACGCTGCCGCGAATACGCTGCGGATCGACGACGCGCATCCGCATTTCTGGCGCACACACGACGGCGGCCGGACGTGGACCGAGATCGACAACGGCATCGCGCCCAACGCCGTCGCCAATTCGATCCGCGAGGATCCGCGCGTGCGGGGGCTGCTCTACGCCGCGACCGACGCGCAGGTCTGGGTGTCGTTCAACGATGGCGAGCAGTGGCAGTCGCTGCGTCTCAACATGCCGGCGGTCTCGGTGCGAGACATCCAGGTGAAGGATGCCGATTTGATCGCCGGCACCCATGGAAGAGGTTTTTGGATCCTCGATGATCTCAGTCCGTTGCGGCAAATGGCGGCGCTGCGGACAGCGCAATCAGCCGGAAGACCCTATCTCATAAGACCCGAAACGGCCTTGCGCGTGCGATTCGGCACCAACGAGCCCACGCCGTGGCCGCCCGAGCTCCCGGCGGGGGAGAATCCGCCGGCGGGCGCCATCATCGATTACGCCCTAGCTGCTGACGCATCCGGCCCAGTGACCCTGGAGATCGTCGAGATCGGCGGGGGGGGCCGAGTCGTGCGGTCGTACTCGAGCGACGACCCGGTGGTCGATCCTGATCCAGCCCTCGATCCCGCTTCGTACGACCGCGTGTGCCGCAAAAACCCCTCCGCAACCGACTGCGGCCTTCCTCTATATTGGCCGGCGCCGCAGGCACGCCTGTCGACGCGCGCCGGGCTCCATCGCTTCACCTGGGACATGCGCTATCAGCCGATCGGCGACGTGAACCTGCGGGCAGCGGGGGGGGGGGAGGTCGAAGCCACGGGCGCCGTGCCGCATCGCAGCGAGCGCTCCCCGTCGGCGCCGTGGGCGCCGCCGGGCCGCTATCTCGTGCGCCTGCGCGTGGATGGCACGTCGTACACACAACCGCTCACCCAGCGGCTGGACCCGCGTGTGAAGACGCCGATGCCCGGGGAGGGAGGGGGATTGCGCCAGCTCGCGGCGCTGACGCACGAGATGTACGACGCCGCGGCTCGTGCGCGCGCCGCATATCGCGAGGCGCGGGCACTGGTCGACTCGCTTTCGGGAATGAGGCGCGCCCAGGTGGAGTCGCTTGCGCCGGCGCCACGACCGCAGCCGCGGGGGTTCCCGCGTCCTGTAGGGCCAACGCCGCCGCCGACGCTCGAGACTGCAAGCAACGCGGCGCTCGCCGCGGCGATGGCGATGCAGGATGCGGATATCGCGCCCACGGCGGCGCAGGTTGCCGCTTGCGCCCGGGCGCGCGCGCAGGTGAATCAGGTGCTCGCACGCTGGACGCGCCTGAAAGCACAGCGGCGTTGACCCACGCGGTAGGAATGGATGTTTCATGCTCCTTCACTCCCGGTGAGCCAGCGGCTTGCCGTCGGGCCCGACCTGAATCTCGGACCGCTTGGTGCCGGTGCGCACCTGCGCTTCGAATGCCACGATGGCGCCACGCTTGGTCAGCGACTCGACCTTAGTGATCTTGCCAGACCCGGCCAGCTGCCGCAAACCGGTCCGTACCGGTTCTGGCAGCGAGTCGAGCGCGACCTCCTCCTCGATCTCCAGCACGGAGCCGTCGGCCGCGATTGTGACGTCCCGGTTGTGACCGTGCAGTGTCATCGCGACCTCATACTCGAGCAGATCGCCGTTCTTCTCGCTGGAGTAGCCACGAACCGTCGCGCCCTGGCTCTCCTGGTCGACCGTCCTCTGCACGGCCGCCGGCAGGTCGGCACGTTTCAACCGTCTCTCTTGTGTCGCTGCCTGCGACCCGATCGCGCACGTCAAAACCAGTAGGGGGACCGTCCATTTCCCGAATCGCATGAGACTCTCCTCGTTGGTACGGTAGGACCAAATTCTATCCCACCGTGTCTTACAACCGGTTTACAGGCATTCACCGTGAAACAAACGCGGCGTCGCGCGTGCGCGTAGAATTAGGAGGCATGCACCCTCCGCCCCCACCGAGGATCGTATGAACAAACTGGCAATCCAGGTCTTTGCATTGCTCGTCGGCGCCGCCCTGGCGTGGCCCGGCGCAAGCCCGGCGCAAACGTTCACGGTCGCGAAGTACAGCATCGGCGGCGACGGCGGCACGGACTACCTGACCGCTGAGCCTGGCACCGGGCGCGTCTTCGTCTCGCGCAGCACACACGTGATGGTGATCGACGGCGCCACGGGCAAAGTGATCGGCGACATCCCCGACACGCCGCGCAATCACGGCATCGCGCTGGCGCCGAAATCAGGCCACGGGTTCGTGACCAGCGCCGGCGACTCGACCGTGACGATGTTCGATCTCACGAGCCTCGCGGTGATCAAAAAGATCCCGATACCCACCGGCGGCCTCGACGGCATCATGTACGACGACTTCTCCGACCGCATCATTCTGACCAATCACAGCCGTCCCATCGGCACGGTCGTCGCGATCGATCCCAAGAGCGGCGCCATCGTCAGCACGGTGCAGCTCGAGGACAATGGGCCGGAAGGGGCGGCCAGCGACGGCAAGGGTAAGATCTTCGTCAATAACGAGGGCACGAGCACCATCCAGGTGATCGACGAGCGCACGATGAAGGTGCTCGCGTCGTGGCCGCTGGCGCCGTGCGACGGCCCGACAGGGATCGCCTACGACCGTGCCAACGATCGAATCTTCTCCGGCTGCGGCAAGACGTCCGTCGTCCTCGACGCGCGCACGGGCAAGGTCGTCGCCACGATCGCCAATGGTGACGGGGTCGATGCGCTGGGATGGGATCCGGTGCAGAAACTGATCTACATCCCGGCCGGCCGCGACAGCAACGTCACCGTGGTGCACCAGGATTCGCCCGATAAGTACAGCGTCGTCGCGACCGTCCCGACGATGCGCGGGGCCAAAACCATCTCTGTGGACACGCAGAAGCACGTGGCGTATCTCTTCCAGCCGGAATACGGTCCGCTGCCCCCGGGCACGCCGCCGCCGCAGCCGGGTGCACGGCCGCAACGCGGACCGGTGATCGGAGCCTGGTTCTTCGCGATCAGCCACTGATCGCATACCCTGGAGGCACGATGAGACTCGGCATTATCGTCCTGACGATCTGCGTGTTTGCCCTCCCGGTGAATGCGCAGCGGCCAGCTCCCGCTACGGCGCCGGCGGAGCGCGACACGACCAAGGCCGCGCCGACGCCCGTTCCCAACGAGATGTCGTCGGCGACCGACCACACGATCCGCATCGGCGGCCAGCTTGTGCCCTACCGCGCCACTGCGGCGACGATGTTGCTCAAGAACGACAAGGAAGAGTCCATCGGAGTCCTCTACTACACGGCGTACACGCGCAGCGACGCCAAGGACCCGAGCCAGCGGCCGCTCGCCTTCGTCTATAACGGCGGGCCGGGATCGGCCTCGGCCTGGCTGCACATGGGCGCCTTCGGCCCACGCCGCATCGTGACGACCGACGCCGCCCCCACGCCGCCGCCTCCGTATCAGATGGTGGACAACGCCAACAGCCTCATCGATGTCACCGACATGGTGTTCATCGATCCGATCGGCACGGGATTCTCCAAGCCCGTCGGCAAAGGCACGGGGAAGGACTTCTGGGGCGTCGACGAAGACGCCAAGGCGCTGGCGCAGTTCATCTCGCAGTACGTGAGCCGCAACGGCCGCTGGGCCTCGCCGAAGTATCTGATTGGCGAGAGCTACGGCACGACCCGCTCCGCGGTGCTGGGGGACCGGCTGCAACGCGACGGCATGTCCCTCAATGGAATCGTGCTGATCTCGTCGGTGCTCGATTTCGAAACGCTGCTGTTCGCGCCGGGCCACGATCTCTCGTATGTGCTCTACCTGCCGAGTTATGCCGCGACGGCCGCGTATCACAAGGTGATCGCCGCGCCCGTGAACATGGGCGCGTTCCTGACCGAGGTGCGGCGCTATGCGATGGGCGACTATGCCGCCGCTCTCGCGGCGGGCGCGACGCTCCCGGCAGATCGCAAGGCGGCAGTCGCGAAGCAAGTGGCCGCCTACACCGGCTTATCCGAGGATTACCTGCTCAAGGCCGACCTGCGCGTGCCGCTGCGTCAGTATATGGCGGAGCTGCAACGCAGCCGTGGCCTCGTCACGGGTCGGCTCGATTCGCGCTTCTCAGGGCCTTTACCCGACCTCCTGACCGAGAACGCTCCTGGTGATCCCCAGTCGGCAGCGGTCACCGGCGCGTTCACGGCCGCCGCGAACGCGTACCTGCGCGGCGAGCTCAAGTTCGAGACACAAGACCGCTACGTGATGGGCGGCGGTGTGCAGTGGAGCTGGGCTCGCGAAGGGCAGCGCGGCTGGGCGACGACGACGTACGTGGGCTCGGAGCTCACGCAGGCGCTGGTTACGAACCCGCACCTGCGGATCGAGATCGAGAATGGCTATTACGATCTGGCGACGCCGTTCTTCGCGACCGAGTATACCGTGAGCCACCTCGAGGGGCTGTCGCCTGATTTGCGCGACAACATTACGCTCAAATACTACGACGCCGGACACATGATGTATCTGTACGAACCGGCGCTCGCGGCGCTGAAGCAGAACGTGGCGCGCTTCATCACGAATCCCGCGCCCGCGACGGCGAGGGCCGCCGGCTCGAATTGAGTCAGGGGGGGCGGGGGGGGCCGGCGGGGGGCGCCGCAGCGCGACGGCGTCGATGTCGAACGTAACGGCATCCGCCACGCGCACCGTGCCACCGGGTCCGCCGCGATAGGGGCGGATTCCGAAATCCGTCTGCTTGACCTTGAAAACCGCGGACGCGCGCAGCGTATCACCCACCAGGCTGATACGCACCACCGGCGCGACGTCTTGCGTCTTGCCTTTCATCGTCAGCGCGCCGAGCAGGTGGAGCGTGTCACCGCTGCGCTCGACGGTGCGCGAGATGAATGTGATCTCGGCGTAGTGGCCCACATCCAGCACGTCATTTCGCATCGCGGCAGTGACCTTGCGGATCTCGGCGGTGTCCGGAGGCGTCAGCACCGCGAGACTCTCTGTTGCGATCGTTATCGCGACGTGTGACAGCGCGGGCTGATCGGGATACCAGACGACGCGTCCCGTAAAGCTGCGCGCGCGGATCAGGTGCTCATGGCCGGCGAAGCCGAGCAGGCCGGCTTTCCCGCTGCGCACGTCGAGCCGGCTCGCGGGCGGGGGCGCGAGGAGGTACACGATCGAATCGTGATCAGCGCCCGCTTGCGCCGGCACCGCCGTGGGAGCCAGTGCCAGCGCGGTCAGGACGCAGAGGTGCAGGAAGGTCCTCATTGGCTTGCGATGGGCCGACCGCCCGATTTCTCCCAGTTGACGAATAGGAAGCCGCCGGGGGCCGCGAGGGCTGGCTCGCCCGCGCCCGGCAGGATCTGCAGCTGCAGCTCCTCGATCTTGTTGCGCGAGCAGTCCCAGCATGCCAATGCATAATCGCCAGCGCGGCGCGTGCGCGACAAGAGCATCACATGCACCGCGACGTTGTCGCTGATCAGCGTGTCGTTCCTGTACAGATGCCCGAACGCCCACAGCGCCACCGTGCTGTTGATCGTCGGGACGAGCGGGGTGTGCACCGCCGTGTTACCGTGATAGTACAAGCCGAAGATCACACCGCCAAAGCGTGGGTGATGGGGCACGTCGCGCGTCTGCACGCGATCCAGCAGCAGCTTCCAACGGGCGCCGTCCTGCGTCACGAATTCGGCGACGCCGTCCACTGAATCCTTTACCGCACCTTTGTCCCAGGCGCTGAACGTGAACGTCCCCGAAATCGCGGCGACGTTGTTGGAGTAGGGGCCGTTCTGTACCTGTGACTCGAGGCCCTCCCGCTCATCGCCGAATTGCCGCAGGACAGGCGCGGCGCTGTCGGGGAAGGGGAACGGACCGGGGAGAATCTGAATCACGTGCCCGCCGCCCGTGACGCGCATGGCGGTTGCCCCCGGGGCTGCGGCGGCGTGGTCATAGCCCATCGATCCCTCGCGCTGCGGCGCGGCAACGCGTAGCTCCGTCTCCATGCCGAGCTTCTTGTGGGAGTCGCCACCCACGGGGCAATACACCTCATAGGTTCCTGCCGTGAGCGTGAGCGTCAGCGTGACGCTCGTGCCCGGCTGGATCGTGCCCGTCTCCCGTTCCATTCCTCGACCTTCGACCTCGAACGCGTGCGGGATGTTGCCGGCATTCATCACGACGAAGGTCACTGCGCCCGGGGCGACGGTCTGCTGTGACAAGGCGACGTTCCATTCCGAAAGTCGCACATCGACCTGAGTCGGTGGCGTGGGAGCGAACGACAGCCCGATAAGTGTCGCGATCAGATACATGGTCTCCTCCATGTTGAGAGAAAGAAGGTGCCAGCGTCGGGAGCCATGACACGTCTCGCGCCGTTGTTATTCCCGGGAATATTCCAGACGCGCGCCATGTCTAGACACGAAGGAGCCGATTTGGAGCCGAACGAGCTCGAGCGGTTCGAGGCGGTGGTGCTGCCGCATCTCGACGCCGCATTCACGCTGGCGCGCTATCTGACCGGCGATACGCAGGACGCGCAGGATGTCGTGCAGGATGCCGCCCTGCGCGCGGTGAAGTATTTCGGCGGATTCCGTGGCACCGATGCGCGCGACGGACGGGCGTGGCTCCTCGCGATTGTGCGCAACGCGGCACACTCCTGGTTGCAGCGGCGCGGCGCCGATGCCGGCGCAGTCTTCGACGAGGCGCAGCATAGCGACGGCGTCGCGGATGAGGACCCGGCGGTGGAGTTCGATCGCAAAGAAACACGCGACCGATTGCGCGAAGCAGTCGCGCAGTTGCCCGCGGAATTTCGGGAGGTGATCGTGCTGCGCGAGATCCAGGATTTGTCCTATCAGGAGATCAGCGACATCACGAGCGCACCGGTTGGGACGGTCATGTCCCGGCTGTCCCGGGCGCGGCAGCGCTTGCGGCGCGCGCTCGTCCGCGCCGGAAAGGAGCCGGTGCGGTGACCGACTCCCCGTTCGACCGCCGGCTCAGCGTCGCGCTTCGCCAGGAGCTGCCACCACTCCAGGCGCCCGCCGAACTGCGCCGGCGCGTACGCGCGGCAGTGCGTGAGGCGGGGGCGGGATCGAGTGGTCGGTTCGCACCAGCGCACGCGGCGCGGTGGCTGGCTCTGGCGGCATCCCTCGCCGCCGTCACGGCGGGCGGCTGGTGGCTGGGCCTGCGCAGTGCTGGAGAAACGGCGCTCGCGGATCAGGTGCTCGCGAGCCACGTGCGCTCGCTCATGCCCGGTCACCTGACCGACGTGCTGTCGTCGGACCAGCACACGGTGAAGCCGTGGTTCAATGGCAAACTCGACTACTCTCCGCCGGTATCGGATTTCGCGGGGCAGGGATATCCGTTGATCGGGGGACGTCTGGACTACGTGGGAGGTCGGCCGGTGGCGGCGCTCGTCTACGGCCGGCGACAGCACATCATCAACGTCATGCTGTGGCCCGCGACTTCACCAACGGACGGTTCCGCGCTGCGCACGCGCCAGGGGTATCACCTGCTCCATTGGACGACCGCCGACTATACGTACTGGGTGGTGTCCGACCTCGGCATGCCGGAGCTGCAGGATTTCGCGCGGCTCCTGAGGGCGGGGCTCTAAGGCTTCGGGTTCAACCCGCCCGGCATCAGGCTTTTTTGTCCGAACTTCTCCCGCACTCGATCGACTGCGCGGGACAACCCACGATCACGATCGGTCTCTTCGGACAGGATCGCGAGTTGATCGGTAGATTTCGCCGGCGCCAACGCTGACAGCCGTACACCCACGAGCCGCGCGGGCACGCGCCGCGCCGTTCGCAAGCTCGTGAGCAGCTCGTGTGCGACTTTCAAAATCACGCGATCGGACACGACCGCTTCGGGCAACGTCCGCTGGGCGGACCGCGTCTTGAAGTCCCAATCACGCAGGCGCACGGCGACGGTCCGCGCGGTCAGGCCATCACCGCGCATGTCCGACGCGGCCCGTGTCACAAGCCGCAATAGCTCGCGCTCGATCTCCTCGTCCTCGCGCAGATCCGTTCCGAAGGTCTCATCGCGACTGATCCCCCGATTCATGACGCGATGGGCGACCGTGCCGTCGTCGCTGCCGTGCGCGCGGTTCCACAACCAGCTTGCCTCGCGCTGGCTCATCCATTTCCCGAGCGTCGCGAGATCGTGCCGCAACACGTCTTCGATCGTGATCAGGCCGTGGGTCGCTAGGCGTGCCTGGAACTTGGGTCCGACGAGCGGGATGTCGGCGAGCGTGCAGGAACGCAGGAACGCCGCCTCCGAGCCCGGTTCGATGATGAGAACGCCATCACCGCCGCGACTGGGCTTGGCGCGATCGACCGCCATCTTGGCGATCAGCTTGTTCGTGCCGCCACCGATCGAGAGCGTGAGTCCCGTCGCATCGCGTATCCCGGACCGGATGCGCTCGGCCGTCGCCGCGAGCGGCTCGTGGTGGTAGACGCCTTCCGTCCCCGTCATATCGAGATACCACTCGTCGATGCTCGCGCCTTCGACGATCGGCGCGTACCGATGGAGTAACTGCCGGATCTCGGCGCTCTTTTGAACGCACGCCTTGAAGGGGACGGGGACGCATGTCGCGTCGGGGCAGAGCCGCAGCGCACGCGCGATCGGCATAGCCGAGCGCACGCCGAACTTCCGCGTCTCATAGGAGGCGGAGCAGACAACGCCGCGACTGTCCCGCGAGCCGCCGACGATGAGGAGGGGCGCTTTGCCCGCGCCGTCGGGATCGACGGCGCGCGCGACGGCGACATAGAAAGCGTCAGCATCGGCGAGGAGAATGCGACGCATGGAGCAGCCCAGCGTGGGAGACTACCGAAGATATCCCGAATCGACGCCGGCTGCCAGCTCAGCTCAGAATCGAGACCGCCAGAATGCGGCTGCGGTGGGGAACAGCTTTTCCGTCACGGCCACGGCCAGCGTCACGAACGCGCCGTGCCCGCCGCGCACCGAGAAATCTGGATCGCTCAGATTGCCGAACCGGTAGCCAGTGGTGATTTCCAGAGCAGCGACGGGATGCAGCACTACGGCGGGAGCTCCATCCCACGCCGTCGCTCCGGTTGTGCGCTCGATGAGTAGCCGGCCATCGCTGCGCAGGCTCACCCAGCGATTGAGGTCGAGATTGACGCGCCCGCCGACGTAGTCTGCCCAGGCGGTCAGCGTCTGCGGCGTGCCGTCAGGATATAGCCGCGCGGCCTCAGTGCGGCGCACGGCGTAGCGCGTAGAGAGTTCCAACGCCGGCCGCAGCGTCCAGATCAGCTCCGCGGCACCGATCACCTTACGCTCTTCCCCGCGCGCGACTAACACGCCGCCGCCGACGGGATTCCGGTCGTCGCTCCACTGGAACTTGGCCAGCATGTTGAGCCGATCGGTGTGCGCCGGCCGCAGCGCCAGGCCCCACAAGCTCGACAGGCGGCGAGACAACGGCACACCCGGCAGCGCATTCTGCGAATACTCCTGGCGCGTCAGCAGCGCGAGCGAGGACGCGAACGCCACGTCGCCGGCCACCGTGGCAAGCCGCGTGGATTGAAGCGTGCCATCCTTGTACTCGCCGCGGGCAGTCAAGCGATACGGCGCACCCTTGGGCAGCAGTTCCAGGCCGGCACCGGCGGACCAGTAATCGGCTTCGGTTTGCAGGAACGGGAGCGCGCGCACCGGGTCGGCGACCGAGGCGCGACCCACTCCCTGGCGGCGCTCGAACAGCACATTGACCGCGAGGTCCGGGGTGATCTGCATCCGGTTGCGGAGTCCGATGATCGCCGCATTGCCCGCACCGCTGACGCCGCCAGTCAGCTGATAGCTCCCCCAGGCTTGCGTTCCGTGACCCATCTCCGCCCGCATGCCAAAGCTCGTGACCGAGTATTGTTTCTGGCTATCGGGTCGTGAGACATAGCGCTCGCTGGCCTCGAGCGAGAGCGTGGGCGCAACTTGATAGCTGGCCCCGACGCCCCACAGCTCGGGGGAGAGTTCCGGTCCCGACAGACTGAGGTGGCGCCGCGCTTCGGTCCACATCTGGAACTTGGGCGAGGCGCTCCACTTCGCTCGCACGTCCGCCGCGGTCACGTCGCTCGGCGCCATGCTGGCTCCGCTCACGTGATCGCTCGCCACACCGCCGTCGACTTGCAGGCCGGCGCCGAGGCGCTGGACGATCCCGACGCGGGTGTGCTCGCGTTCGACGCCCTGCAGCGCAAACTCCTCGTGGGAATGCTCGGCCCGCAGCTCCGTCGCCCCAAGCTTGAGCCCGGTCCGCAGGCTCGCTTCAGCCAGGCCGGGCTGCAAGGCCACGTTGGACGGGTTCGTGAATTCACGCCCGACGTGCATGTAGCTGGCCCCGAGCGTGAGCGCCCCGTCGAACAGGCTGTAGCTCGCCTTCGCCGACGTCGCGAGACCTGTGGAGTCGCCGAGCTCCGCGTACGCGACTTCGCCGCCCACATCCAGCGCCCCGGTGCGGAACAACCGCACGTCTCCGCCTACCAGCCGGTAGCGGTTGATCGCTTGGTCGGCGCTGACCGCCGTCACACCAATTCGCAGCGAGTCGAGCCGCAGCCCGTCCCCGACCAGTTGGCGCACGTCGAGCGCGGCCCGGGCGCCGGCCACCAGGCGCTGTTCCGCTCCGCTCGCCGCTTCGAACGTCACCGTGATGAACACCGGATTGCCGTCCGCGTCGGTCGCCGGGATCGGCTGCTTGAAGAGCACGACGCCGCCCGTGTAGTCGATCTGGTAATCCACGAACCGGACGAGAGCCTGCGTTGCCACCGCTCGCTCCGGATTCGCGCGATCGCGCGTCTCGACACGCACGTACTCCGTGCCGGGCACCATGTCGGCGGCCAGCTGGTACGGCCCGGAAATGCCCGCGCCCCGCAGCTGCAGCTGGCGCAACGCCTGCGCTGTCAGGCTGCCGAACGCGCTCCACGTGAGGGGGCCGGTCGTCACGTGCGCCGCCACGCCCGTTACCGCCCGCCGGTACTGGGCGAGGCTCAGACCGCTCGCGAAGCCGCTCGTTGAGAGATCGCCGAACGTGGCCCAGTCGTAGCCTCGCTCGAGACGAGCCGAGAGCCAGGTCTGCGAGGCCGTGCGCTTCTGCTGAGCGCTCGCGTCGCCGAGAATTGGGTACTGCGATTCCTCCAACGGATCGGCGCTGCGGTCGAACGCGGTGCGTCCGTCGTTCAGGCGGCGCGAGTCGAGCCCCAGCGTGAACGAGGTGCGCGAGTCGAGCCGGCCGCGAGCGGTGAGAGCACCGTACGCGTCCGGCGCCGCGCCGGCCCCGATCAGCCCCGAGCCGGCCACGGTGAGCCCGCGTACTTCGGGGAGCAGCTCGAGCGGCACCGTCGCTGTCGCGTCGCCCGACTTGAGCTTCAGCTCACCCGGGCCCACGACGCGCCCGGGCCGCAGCGCGATGGCCAGGCGGCCGGCAGCGGTCGAGAGCAGTTGGACTCCCACGGAGGAAGCATCCGCGTCCGTGCCCTGCGGCTCGGCGCCTTTCGCGCTCACCGTCACGTACGCGGGCTGCGCGACCGGCACGCCCCAACCGTCCACGACGCGCACATTCACCACCGCTGTCGAGCGCCCGTCGGCGACGAGCGTCAGGGGTCGAGCGTTCTGGGAAACCTCGAACCGGGCCGGCAAGCCGGTCACGTGAACCGCGACGCTGTCCCAGCGCTCCTGGCCCCACGAATTCTTCACCACAACGCGCAGCCGGTGCGGGCCGCGGGCGAGCGGCACGGCGATGAAGTCGAAGACACCGTCAATCCGGGTGCGGGCCGTATCGATCGGCGTCGGGCCGTCGTACAGCACGACCGGGACGCTGGGCTCGCCCTTTACGCCGACGTAGACCCGGTCAGCCGAGAGCACGGCGCCGTCGCTCGGCGCGAAGATCTCGACTCCGGGACCGCGCACGACCGCCAGGAGCTGCTCGGCGGCTTGAGCCTCAGGGCCGCCCCGGGCATGCGGCACGACCACCGTGTCTTCGAGGGGAGGGATGCGGAGCATGGAGTCGCGCTGCTCGGGCGCGGGCCTGCTCGAATCCGCGGGAACCGCGGCGGGGGCGGGGACGCTGGCGCGGGCCGGGGGAGTCGCTCGCTCGGCGAACTCCGGGACCGGAACGACGGCGTACACGGGAGTCGATGCGCTCTGCACCGGCGCGCGGACGCTTGACTCGGTCCGGCCCGCATATCGGCGTTGCGTGACATTTGCGCCGGCGTGCGGCGGCCACGCCACGATGCGCACCGCGGCGGAATCGCGCCGTTCGGACGACCACGCGGTGATGCGGATCTCCGCGCCGGGACGCGCGAAGGGGACGGGGATCGCACGCTCCAGCCAGCTGTACTGCGTGAACTGCACGCCATCCACATACACGACGGCCGAGTCCGCCCGCGGGCTGAACACCACCACCGCGTCGAGCGCGACCCCATGCGACTGCCGCACGTTCACGTCGTAGCGCACCATCGGCCGGTATCGCGTGGGCAACTCGTGCTGGAAGGCGAGCCCCTTGCCCGCCGCCGTGTCGGAGAGGCGCACCGCCGCGAAGGAGAATTCCACAGTCTGCCGGCTCGCTCCGATCCGTTCGTTCGGCGCAGCATCGGCCACGGTGCGGCGGTCGCGGGCGTTGGCGCCAGGCGCCGGTTGCGTCGCCACGCCGGCGAGCGCGCTCGTCGCCACGAGTCGGAAGTCCACCCGAGGCGTCGTCCAGCCACTGGCGTCGACGAGCTGGATGTCTTCCGTGGCGAGCCGGTAACCATCGGGAATCGAGCGCGGGTCGATCCGGAACGCATGGCGGCCCGGCCGCACGTTGGTGAAGGAGAATTTCCCCGTGGAGTCGGTCGTCGCGACCATCCCGTCTTCGGTCCAGATGTCGACGTTGGCAAGGCCGCCTTCGCCGGCTCCCTGCATCCCGTCCCCGTTCGCATCCACCCAGACCTTGCCGATCGCGGCGCGCGTCTCCATCGGCCAGGCGCGACGGATTTGAACCCACGCGATCGCTTCCGGGGAGCCGGCCAATCCACCGGTGACCTGGCCTGTCGCCACGGCGCGCGCCTCGGCAACGGTGCCCGGCGCGGAGATCAGAGCTGCCACGTAGCGCAGTGTCCGGCTCGTGCCTGGCGCGAGCGCGGCCGCGCTGTACAGAACCAAGCGCCCGCCCGCCATGACGCCCGAGTCGGCGCCGATCACGCTGCCGGCCACGTAGCGCGCACCCACCGGGAGTTGCACCGCGATCTGGAGGTCCGTCACCGTTAGCGTGCCCGGATTGCGCACCGTGGTCGTGTATGGAATCGCTTCGCCGACGCCGACCTCGAGGACGTCCGCCACCAGGTCCAGTCCGAGCGCTGCAGTAGGCGGCCCGACCAGTGCCACCGGGGGCGCGGTCGCCGCCACGGCGGTCGTCCCTTGCCCCTGCACGTACGCCACGTTGCGCGCCACCACCGTGTCGCGCACCGTGGCCGCGACAACCAGCACGAGATCGATCACGCCGCTGTCGGCGGGCGCGAGCGTTCCGAGCGACCACGTCAGCACCTGACCGGCGATCGCCGGGGCCGCTGTCGCGCTGACGTATTGCAACCCTGGCGGCAGCGTATCGGTCAGCACGACGCTCTGCGCGGTGCCGGCGCCGACCGCGTTGCCGTAGCGCAACCGGTACAGCACCTGCTGGCCAACGAGTGCCACCGCCGGGCTCGTGAGCTGCTTCGAGAGCGACAGCGCCGGTGCCAGCATCGTCGTCTGCACGGAGTTCGAGAGTGTGGTATCGGAGCCGCCGCTCCAGGTGAATACGAGGTTGCCGCGATTGACGACCGTCGCAGGCGCACCGGAGTTGACGCGCGCCTGGAACGTGACTGAACCCGCCGCGCCTGCCGCAACGGTGCCCAGACTCACCGCGACGGCGCCGTTTCCTGCGGCAACCAGGCGACCTGCGTCACCGTCGGCCGCATCGGTTTGGGGGACGCCGTTCCAACGGATCGTTCCGGCCACGTAGGAGGCGCCGACCGGAATCGTGTCCGCAAGCTGCACCGCGGACGCGCTGTCCGTTCCTGCGGCGACGTAGTCGAGCGTGTAGGTGAGAACATCGCCGGCCGCGGCAGTGGCACGATCCACCTGTTTGGTGACACTGAAGGCGATCGGCGCGGAGGACACGCTGAGGAGGTCGCGCACCGAGCCGCTCACGGCGCCGTCAAACCTGCTGGTCGCGGTCACGGTGATCGTATCGGTCACCCCGGCGCTGCCCGAGGCCGGAATTGCGATCTGCACCAGCAGTGCGGCGGTGCTCCCCGAAGCCAATGCCACCGGGCCGGTGAGCGCGGAATCACCGGCATCCAGAACCCCGTTACTGTTGACGTCGCGATAGAGCGTCAGGGCCCATGCGTGTGCGGATGTCGCCGCGACGCTGAACGAGTCCGGTCCGTTCCCGAGGTTCGTCAGTGTGTGGGCGAAGACGACAGCGGTCCCCGGGCTGGCGCCGCTCGCTTGCGGAGCCTGGAGACCTACCCCCGCGAGCTGTGCAACGACGAGGTCAACGGTGTCCGACGGGATGACGTATCCGAAGCCACTCGACGTGTAGGCGAGTGTGGCCCAGTTGCGGATGTGGGATCCGGCGGGGGTACTCTGGGCCGAGAGCTGCGGCCCCACGAGCAGGAAAGCACAGAGGCAGGCGGTCGCCCAAATCGCGAACCGCCTCGCCTCTCCCGCTCGAGTGCCGAGCCACATGGGCTGCGGCCCTTAGTTGATGCTGACGCGCAGCTCGAACGTCGCGCTGGCGCTTGCTGCCAGGACGCCACCCGTGCCTGTGTAATTCGCGGTCACGTTTTGCCCGACCACCGCAACGGTCCAACCGGTGCTCGAGCTCGTCGAGACGTAGGTCACCTGTGCCGGCAGCGCGTCCGTCACCTGCACGTTGGAGGCGGAGGTAGCCCCACCGTTCGTAATGGTGAACCGGTACCGGATGACCTGGCCCGGGGCGACGCCGCTCGCGACGGGTGTGACACCGTCGTCCAGATACGCGGCCTTGGTGAGCGTCAGGTTCGGCTTGATGACGGTCAGGTCCATGAAGCCCTGGTCGGTGGTCGCCGGCTGGCCCACGGACCGGCCGAGCAGCGCCAGCGTATCGGTCGACCCGCCCGCCACATTGGCGACGTCATACACGACCACGATGTTTTGCGCGGCGCTGGCAGCCAGCGAAATGCGAGCGCTGTCCCCCGCCACACCGTTCACCGAGACGATGGTGATCACGGGCGAGCCGGGGCTCGTCGCAATCACGTCGAGGTTGTCGTTTCCGTTGCCGTTGTTCTGCACGGCGAAGGTGAACGAATAGCCATTGCCCGGTAGGCGCTGCACATTCTGCCCGCCGTCGGGGGTCACGGCCACGCCGTACACCGTAATCGGCGTAATCGTGCTGGAGGCGTTGGCCGAAGTCGCCGGCGTGCGCCGCGAGGTCGATGTGAGGGTGTAGACGGTAGTCACGCCGCCTTTCCCGCTCGCCACGTCGAACACGACCTTGATGACGATCGAGCCGCCCTGCGCGATGCCGACCGTCGCCAGCGCCCCGTTCAGGGCCGCGAGCGTGCCGTACGTCGTGGCGCCGTAGCGATAACCGGTCACCGTGATCACGCCTGCAACGGAGATGCCGTCGGAGATCGTCATGCTGTCGGTGCCGTTCCCGACGTTCGCGACCGTGAACGTCATCGTGTCGGCCGTACTCGGTGATGCGGCGGCCGGACTCGGCGTGTTGGCCGTTACCGATACGCCGGCCTTGAAGCCGACGGTCACCGACACCGAGCCGCTGACCGGCGCGTAGGCGTTGCCGTTGGCGTCGGTGTAGGTCGCGGTCGCCGTATTGGTGATGACCGTGCCTTCCGGCGTCTGGGCCCGCGCCTCTGTCGCAACGGCAAGCAGCGCCATCACAATCACGGCGAGGCTGCGGGTCACTCCCCACTTCACGTGCCTGAGCATCTCGAGCTCCCTTCCAATGGTGCGATTCATTGACCGGGCGCTTTACTCACCCGGGCGTGAAATTCCACCGACACTTGCGCCCCGCGCACCAGAGACCCCGCGACCGTCCAACGGACGTGCGTGTAGCGCTCTGGCGGAGCGGGCTTCTGCACGGTCAGCCCACCTTCCACCACGTTCATCGTCGGCCGGCCGCCGTACGTCCGGCCGCTGTCAATCGAGTACTCGGCTCGGACCCGCTGGTCCGTTGTCGCCGAGCCGAGCACGTAGACCATTCCGCTGGGAATTGGATCGACGAACTGGATGTTCTTGACCGGGCCCGCCGTGATGTTGGTAAAGACGATCCGATAGCGGATCTCGTCGCCGGGCTGCGCCACGCTCTTGTTCATTCGACCGGCGGTCTCGGCTGTCACGTTCTGCGCGGTCACGACCAGCGATGTCGGTGTCCGCTCCTGTGCCGCTCCGCGCGGTGTCCACAGCAGGACGGCGACTGCGGGTAAGACCAACAGTGATCGCAGCTGCTTCGTCGTTGTCGGAGTCATCATTTCGCTCGTTTCGATGAGGACGACTTCTCGTCTCGGCTTTTTGTCGAGCCGCGCTTTCCGGTCTTCGCTCCGTCCGCTTCGCGCCACGCGAACACCGCGCCGCACGTCGGACATACAACCAGCTCGCGTAGGACCTGCGTCCGGCCAAAGAACTTCAGGGCCGAACAGCGAGGGCATCGTAAAACCATGGGTTCATGCTCCTTTGGCGTGGCTGGAAGGCACGTCCTGTGCCCTGTGGTGCAAACACGGTAAGTCATTGTGATGAATTGGTTTTACTGGGCTTCGACGTGATCACCCGAGTAGTCCGCGGGCGGGGTCGGTTACCGGACGGTAACGCCGCCGGTAACATCGGAGGGACTCAACTCCTCAGCGGATCTGGGCGATTAACCGGAGTGTGGCGGTGTTGTTGGGGGCGGTGGCGCTCACCGGATTCTGAAACGTCCAGCGGACCCGGTTCACGCAGCGATCATAACCCGCGGGCGCGCTGCAGGCGCCACTCGCCGGTACGTATGTCCAGGTCGCGCCGCCGTTATTTGAATACGCGACGACGACGGTGACGCCGGGGGGCAGTGTGTTGGAAACGCTGCCGATTTTGAACTGGACAGTCGGGGCGAGCGTGTCGACGACAACCACGCTCGTCGCATTATCGCCGCCGTTGTTGGTCACCACCAGCGTGTACGTCAGATCGGTACTCGGCGGCGACGTGCCGGGCGGCGCGACGGAGTTGTTCAACGCGAGATTGGGTTTTGCGGCGCTCAAGACGACGTCGTTTCCGCTCCCACCGACGTAGCTGATCTTGAATGACTGGCCGCTGAACGTGACGGTGGCGCCCTCCGCCAGGCCCGCAAAGGTGCCGATGATCGCATCGGCGCCGTCGTTGTTGATCAGCACGAACGTCGCGCCCGTGGGCGGCGTGAAGCCCATGGTGCCGCTCAAGGATGCGCCCGTCAGATTGACCGTGCCCGTCACGTTGAGCTGATCGTAGCCTGAGCCCGCTGTCGTCCCGTTCAGTTGGACGACAAAACTCGGCGCGCCGCTGCTCCAGTTCACGCTGCCGCTGTTCAACGTGCCGGGACCGGCAACGCCGGGGCTCACACTGCTCCCTCCGGCCACCGAGGTGATTGCGCCGACCGTTCCGGTGCCTCCCAGCGTGCCGCCATTGAGGCTGACGGCGCTCGTCGGTTGCGCACCGTTGACGAGGAACGTGCCTGCGCTCACCGTCGTCGTTCCGGAGTAGGTGTTCGCGCCGCTCAAGGTGAGCGTACCCGTGCCCGTCTTTGTGAGTGCGACCGTACCGGTGCCGTTCTGGATGAGGCCGGAAAACGCCGTCGTTGCGTTGTTTCCGCCCGCCGTCAGCGTCACGACACCCGCCGCACTGCTGGTGACGGTGCCCGCGCCCGCGAGAGATCCGATGATGTCGCTGAACCCGCCGAGGTCGAACGTCGCACCAGCCGCTACAGACACGGCGCTGGTCGAGGCGATGGAATTGGTCACCCCGATGCGCAGCGTGCCCCCACTGACCGTCGTCGCGCCGGAGTAGCTGTTGACGCCGGACAGCAGTAGCGTGCCCGTTCCCGTTTTCGTGAGCGAGCCTGCGCCCGCGATGATACCGCCGTAGGTCAGCGTCGTCGCGGGATCGGTCGAGATCGTGCCCGCTCCGGCGAGGGAAATCCCGCGATTGGCGGCGAGCGTGAAGCTCGCGGTCGAACGCAGCGTCCCGCCGGCGAACACGATCTTGCCAGGGGTCGGCGCAGCCGGGGCGGCGCCGAGCGCGACGTCAGCAGCGATCGAGATCGCGCCGGCGTTGATTGTCGTCGCACCGATATAGGTATTTGCGCCACCGAGCACGAGCACGCCGGCGCCGTTCTTCGTGACGCCACCGGCGCCCGTGATGACGCCGTTGATCGTGAGCGTGCTCGCGGCGTTGCTCACCGTGATCGAACGGGTCGCCGCGAAGGTGAGACCCAGGCTGATGGTATTGCTGCCGGCCGCACTACTGTCCGCGATGCCGCCGGCGCCGATCGTGATCGCCTTGCTGCTGAGCGTATAGCCGCTTCCCTTGATTGTGACCGAGTTGAAGGTGGCATTGTTCATGTTGTTGCTCGTCAGCAGATTCGCGGCACCGCTTGGGAAGACCAGGTTTTCGGCGCCGGTGCCCGCAGGCGCGACGCCGCCCGCCCAGTTATTGCCGATGCTCCAGTTCGGGTTCTGCGCGCCCGTCCAGGTGAACGTCTGCGCGAGGCCCGGCGAGGCAAACCCGCCGAGCGCGAGCAATAGAAGAAAGAGCACCCGAGAGCGCATACGCATCCTGCAGCTGCTGCTCGCAAGCCGCGTACCTTCGTGGGAGCGCGCACATGTGGTTATCAGCGGCCAACTTAACGATCGAGGCGTGGTCACAGCAGTCGCGGAAATGTTACCAGACGGTAACCAATCAGGTAATCACGTCCTCGGCTTGGCGTCGGAGCCGCTGGGAAGCAAACCGTACTTCTTGCGCTTCTCCCACAGATTCTTCCGCGAGATGCCAAGCAGTTCGGCGGCACGTTGGATGTCCCCGTCGGTCTCCTCGAGCGTGAGCCGGATGTACGCGCGTTCGGCATCGACCAGCGTGAGACCCTTCGGCAAGCCGAACGTCTTCGTGTCGGGCGCACGCCCGGGGGCGGCGTCGAGCGGACCCAACGGCGGGAAATCGGATCGCTTGAGGACCGGTCCGTCGGTGAAGATCATGGCCCGTTCGATCACATTGCGCAGCTCCCGGACGTTGCCGGGCCAATCCCACGCGGCGAGCGTCTCGAGCGCCGGGCCGTCGATGCGATCGACCTTCTTCTTGAACTCCTGAGCGCATAACTGGCGGAAGTGAGCCGCGAGGAGCGCGATGTCGCTCTTGATCTCGCGCAGCGGCGGCAGCGTCATCGCGGCGACGCTCACGCGATAGTACAGATCTGGGCGGAACCGGGCGGTTTGCACCAGCTCTTCCAGGTTGCGGTTCGTGGCCGTCACGAGCCGCAGCGCCACTTCCATCTCCTCGGTTCCGCCGAGCCGGCGGAACCGGCGGCTCTCGAGGACGTTGAGCAATTTCGCCTGCAGCTCTGGGCTGAGCTCGGCGATTTCGTCCAGAAACAGCGTGCCGCCGTCCGCGACCTCGATCAGACCGCGTTTCGCTTCCCGCGCGTCGGTGAACGCGCCTTTCTTGTATCCGAACAGCTCGGCCTCGAGCAGGCTCGCGGGCAGCGCGGAGCAATTGATCTCGATGAATCTTCCCGCCGAGTGTGGACTCGAGTAGTGAATGGCGCGCGCCACGAGGTTCTTTCCCGTGCCGCTCTCGCCGAGTAGCAGCACCGTCGGCCGCGGGATGGCGGCCATCTTCCGCACGAACGCCCGGACCGCCTCGACCTTGGGATGGTCGCCGAGAATGGCTTTGACGGAGTATTGCTCGCCGCGCGCCTGCTCGAGTGAGGCGCCCGCTTCGACGAGCGGCCGCGCCGCGAGCGCCCGCGTCAGCAGCGTCATGAGCTCGTCGATATTGACGGGTTTGGTGAGGTACTCCGTCGCGCCGGCCTTGAGGGCGTCGATTGCCGTCGCGATGTCGCCGTGTCCGGTGAGGACGAAGATGGGGAGGTGCGGATCGGTCCGGCGGAGGCGGCGCGTCACGTCGACGCCGTTCAGGTCCGGCATCACGAGATCCGTAATGACCGCATCGGCCGGCTCGTCGGCGTGGTGCGCGAGCAGGTCGTCCGGCCGCTCGAACACCCGCGTGCGCACGCGGCCAGGGGATCCCAGATTGGCGGCGAGCAGCTTGGCGTACACCACATCGTCGTCGAGAACGTAGATCGTGGGAACCATGGGCCTGTCGTTGTCCCGCGCGGGAGTCAATATTGGCGACGGTGCCGGACAAAGACAGGCCCATGGCCGAACCCTTTCGGGCGCTGATCATTGACGACGACCCGGACCTGCTCATGCTCGTGCGACGGACGCTCGAGTTCACGGCGGGCTGGACCGTCGCGACAGCGGGCTCGGGTGCGGCCGGGGTGGCGCTGGCCCGCACGACGCGGCCGCAGGTCATTCTCGTCGATGTGATGATGCCGGAGATGGACGGCTACGAGGTCTGCCGGCGGCTCAAGGGCGACCCGGCCACAGCGGCGGTGCCCATCGTCCTGCTGACCGCGCGCCGCGATCTTGACAGCCGGAAGCTCGCCGACTCGGGGGCCGCCGGTGTGCTGTCGAAGCCCTTCCAACCCGCGGAGCTCGCGCGCCAAGTGCGCGAGCTGTGCCAATGACGGCTCCCGATCCCTTCGCCGAAGTACGCACCGAATTCGTGACGGGGCTCGCGCGCCGCATCGAGACGATGCAGGGTGCGCTGGCCGGATTGGAGAGCAGGTTCCACGTCGAGCGGGCAGAGACGCTGTACCGGACGGCGCATTCGCTCAGCGGCACTGCCGCGAGCTTCGGGGCCGAGGACCTCGCCGATGCCGCCGGCGATCTCGAGGAGCTGGCGCGCGGCTGGCTGGAGCGCGGCACCGCGCTGGCGGATGAGCGGCGCGCCGCGGCGGCCGCGCTCAAGGAGCTGGACGGTGCGGCGCGGGCGTACCGGGCGGCGGCGACGGCGGGAAGCGCGCGCTCGCCCGCGGCGCGGCTCGCGGTGGTGGGAGAGCTCACGTCGCTGATCAGCGCCGCCGTCGACATGCGCGAGCTCTTCCGCGGCGCCATCGAGAAAGTGCAACGCGTGCTCGACTTCCGGCGCGCGAGCGTCGTGCTGGTCGACGAGCCGGCGACGCACTACTACATCCAAACACTGTTCGACAAAGCCCGCGGGGGATTCGTGGTCGGCGACGCTGCGTTTCCCATCGCGCAAGGACTCACGGGCGAGGCGATCCGCACCGGGCGGCCGTTGCGGGTGGACGCGCTGCCGGGCACCGAAGGCATTCTGTTGCAGGAGGGCCGGCGCATCTCCGCGATGATCGTGCCGCTGCACGTGGGCGACCGCGTGATCGGGGCGCTGAATTTCGGGCATGAGGAGCAGGGCCATTACACCGAGGACGATCTCGACTGGGCCGTCGTGCTGGGCCGGCAGATCGAGACCTCGCTCTATTACTCCACCCTGCTCAACACGATCGCCCAGCAGCGGGAGGCCTTGGCGCGCGAGCACGCGACCGTGCAGGGCCAGCGCAACCAGCTCGAAGCGCTGATCGACGCCAGCGACGCGGCGATCATGCTCGTCGGATCGGATCGGCGGATCGCGTACGCCAACGCCGAGATGGCCCGCCTCGTCGGTATTCCGCGGGAGGCGATACTGGGGGCGAGTGTGGAGACCATCCACCGGTTTCTGCGCGGCTCGTTCGTCGATGCCGCCGCGCTGGTCAGCCAGGAGAACGTGCTGTCGCTCGACGCGTCGCTGCGGGACCGGGTCGAGCTCGCGTTCCCGCGACAGGCCACCTACCAGCGGGTCGTCGCGCCCGCGCGGGACAACAGCGGCTCACTGCTCGGACACATCGTGCTCTACCGCGATGTGACCCACGAGGTGGAAGTCGAGAAGGCAAAGACGGAGTTCGTCTCCGTGGTCAGCCATGAGCTGCGCACGCCAATGACGTCGGTCAAGACGTCGCTGTCGCTCCTGCTCGGGGGCGCCGGTGGGCCGCTCGACCCCGCGGCTCACGAGCTGCTCGAGGTCGCGCTGCGAAACGCAGACCGGCTCATCCGCCTCGTGAATGATCTGCTCGATCTCTCCCGGCTCGAGGCCGGGCGCATGAATTTCCGCCTCGAGCCGGTCGCCTTGGAAGACGCGGTCGCCGCCAGCGTCGAGATGGTGGCGGCATTCGCGAACGCGCGGGGGGTCATCCTCCGGACACAGGCGCCCGCCGAGCCTCTGATCGTTCAGGCGGAGCGTGATCGAGTGGTCCAGGTACTCGTCAATCTGTTGTCCAACGCCATCAAATTCTCGCCCACGGGCGGCCACGTCGACGTGCGCTGGTGGCGGCAGGATGGTTTCGTCGTGACCGAGGTCCGGGATCAGGGACCCGGGATCGCGATCGACCAACTCAAGGTGGTGTTCGATCCGTTCAAGCAGCTCGACAGCTCCACAACGCGCGAGCACGGCGGCGCGGGGCTGGGGCTCACCATCGCGCAGCGGATTGCGCAGGCGCTGGGCGGCGACGTGAACGCCGAGAGCGAAGTCGGCAAGGGATCGCGCTTCTTCGTCACCCTGCCCGCCCCGCACTCGTAAGAAGCCGTCACGGGAAATCCCTGGTCTTCACGTCGTGCACCGATTCGCGTATTCTCTTCGGCACCATGAATAAAGGAACGATCGGCATCCTGACCGGCGGCGGCGACGTCCCCGGCCTCAATCCGGCCATTCGGGCGATCACGATTCGCGCGCTGCGCGACGGCTACAAGGTCATCGGCATTCGCCACGGCTGGGGTGGCCTCGTGGACTACTCGCGAGAGAAGAACGCCGATAACTCTGAACAGATCCTGCCGCTCACCGAAGCGATCGTGAATCGCGCCGGCCGCACCGGCGGCACGTTCCTCCACACGTCGCGCGTGCGGCCGAGTCATCTGCCCCAAGAGCGCGTGCCGGCGCATCTCAGCGGTTACACGGAAAAGACGAACGACATCACCAAAGACGTGATCAAGAACCTCGAGCACCTGGGCGTCGATGTCCTGATCCCGATCGGTGGCGATGACACGCTCAGCTACGCCAAGCGGCTGCACGATGAAGGGCTGCAGGTCGTCGCGATCCCCAAGACGATGGACAACGATGTCTACGGCACCGACTACTGCATCGGCTTCAGCACCTGTGTGACCCGTACCATCGAACTGACGCATCGCCTGCGCACCTCCGCGGGCTCACACGAGCGATTCCTGGTGATCGAAGTGTTCGGCCGCTATGCCGGATTCACGGCACTGCTGCCGACGATGGCGGGGGCCGCGGACCGCTGCGTGATCCCGGAGTATCCCGTGGAAGTGGAGCACTTGGCCGAGCTGCTTGTGCAGGACCGCAACAAGAACTCGAGCCGCTATTCGGTTGTCCTCATCTCGGAAGGCGCGCGGCTCACCTCGCACGAGGGGATGAGCTTCGAGGGCGAAGAGACCGACATGTTCGGGCACCGCAAGCTGGGCGGCATCGGCGACCAGATCGGTACGGCGCTCAAGGAGTGCTCGGCGAAATACAACAACGGGCGGCGCGTCGACGTCGTGAATCAGCGGCTCGGCTATCTCGTGCGCTCCGGCGATCCGGACGCGCTCGACTCGATCGTCCCGATGGCGTTCGGGAACCTTGCGCTCGATCTGATCCGCAAGAAAGAGTACGGCCGCTTGGTCAGCATCCACCGCGGGTTCTACGACAGCGTGCCGCTCGCGAGCGTGACGTCGGACAAA
>DASPXD010000233.1:0-2544 GCA_035637435.1 Gemmatimonadales bacterium | reverse complement strand
GCAGCCCGAGGTTTGGGAGTCGTAAAACCAGGTCCACTGCGGATCCACTGGCCGCGTGGCGTCCGGCAGGGCGTAGTCGGTCTCGACCGCCATCACCAGGTCGGACGTCCCTTCGATCCGTTGAAAGGCCTCGGCCTGCGGGAACATGCCCACGCTCGCCGACGGGATCGACAGCGTGACGCCAAACGCGAGCGCACCGCCGTTGACCGTGATCGGCCCAGGATGCGCCACGGTTTGCGTTTGAGTGGTGCTCACACCCGAGGCTGATCGGGACTCCCCGAGCGCCTGGAAGAAATCCGCCTGCACACCGGTAAACGCCGAGAAGATCAGCCCACCGTCCGCTACTGACTCCGACAGGAACGCCTGCACCACCAGCAGTCCGCCCGTGTCCTGGTTCGGGGAGGGGAAGTTCTGCACATTCGTGGCAACGTACGTGGCCATCGAGACGCCACCAGCGTTCATGAACTGGACCAGCCGGTAGGTGTTGCCGACGCGCGTCAGGTTGGATTGCCGGTCGACCACCGAGTCGATGATGTTCGTGGTGGTCGAGCTGCGCCAAAAGAAGGTTGCCACGATCGCGTCGCCGAGCCGCGGGTTGGTGGGGTTGAACCCTTTCGTGAGGACGGTCCCGTGCTCGCCGGACGCGCTGTTCTTCTGATCGAGGGTGATACCAGACCCCGCCGCCACATCAAGCAGAGGTGCGCCGGGAGCACGGCGCTCGGGACTCATGGCCTCACGACAGCCCGCCGCGAGCAACGCGGCTCCTATGAGACCTGCGATTTTAGTCCGTCTGGCCATCACGCCGTCTCCGTGTAGGACCTGCGCGACACGTCCACGCCGGCGATTAGGAAACCCGCAAACCGCGGCCCTTCGCGGCAAGCTTCAGGCCAACGTCCAGCGCCCGTTCTGAACCGCTGCGATGCGACAAGCGCCGCGCAACTGCGGCGCCGGGTCCTCGACGTGCTATGGCCTTCCCGCAACAGGGGGGACTCGCAACCGATGGCTAGCCGCTGGTCTTGCCGAGAACCTTGGCGAGCTCTCGCACGCAGCGTTCGATCCGCTCGTATACCTGGTCGAACACCGCGCGGCTCTCATTCACCGGGTCGCGCACAGTCCGCATCTCGACCGCCTCAGGATCGAAGTCCCCCAGGACCATTACGTCGGTGGACCGGCGCCCGAAGCGCTCGCACACGAGACGGCGCTGAATCGGGTCCATCACCACGATGAGATCGGACGCGCGCAGCAACTCAACGGTGATGAGACGTGAGCGGTGATTCGAAAGATCCACGTCGTAACGCCCGGCGGCGGCCACCGCCTCGGCAGGCGGAGGCCGATTGAACCCCAAGAACCCAGCGGATTCCACTTCGATGCTCAAGGCCGCGAGCTCGCGACCGAGCAGCGCCGCGGCGAAGGGACTGCGGCAGATGTTGCCGTGACACACCGCCAGCACGGTCTTGGGCCGGCGTCGCCCGCCCAGGGCCTCGAGCGCTTTCCGGCGCCGCAACGGGTGGAGCAATCGGTCGGGGCTGCGGCGCACGCGCAACAGCAGATCCAACACTCGGCGCTCCTTCCAGTGTGAAACGAGCCGCGCCATGGCGAAACAGCTGTGGGCGCCGCGCGACAACGCGGGCGCGCCGGCGCGGGGGCGCGGTGCGTCACCCGCGGCAAGAAATACACCGAGGCCGGTGGCCCGGTTCGTGCCTCAGCGGGCGGCGTGCGATACCTCGTCACCGGCGGCGCCGGATTCATTGGCTCGCACCTCGTCGAGCGTCTCGTGCGGGACGGCGCGGAGGTGGCCGTCCTCGACGACCTCTCGACCGGGCGGCGCGATCACCTGCGCGCGCTGCGCGATCGCATCCGCTTCATCCGCGGCAATGTCGCCCGGCTCGAAGTGTGCCGGCGCGCGATGCAGGGCGTCGATTACGTGCTCCATCAGGCCGCGATCACATCCGTGCCGCGCTCGATGCGCAACCCGATCATGGCCCACCAGGTCAACGTCACCGGCACGCTCAACATTCTGGTAGCCGCCCAGGAAGCCAACGTGCGTCGCGTCGTGTACGCCGCTTCAACCGCGGCGTACGGCAACGCCGCCGAGGTGCCGAATCACGAGGCGTTACTGCCGTGTCCGCTGTCGGCGTACGCCGCGTCGAAGCTCGCGGGAGAGGCGTACTGCCAGGCGTTCTGGCGCACGCACGGACTCGAGACGGTCGTGCTGCGGTACTTCAACGTCTTCGGGCCCCGTCAGAACCTCGACTCCCAGTATGGCGCCGTCATTCCACTCTTCATTACTGCCGCGCTGCGCGGCACGCCGCCCGTGATCTACGGCGATGGCGGGCAGACGCGCGACTTTACGTTCGTCACGAACGTCGTCGAGGCGAATCTGCTCGCCTGCCATGCGCCGGCGCCGCAGGCTGCCGGCATGGTGTTCAACATCGGCAGCGGGACCGCGACCAGCGTCCGCGAACTGTGGCAGCACGTCGCCGATCTCGTCGGTGTGGAGCTGGAGCCGCGGTACGACGTCGCGCGCGCCGGCGACGTGCGCCA
>DASPXD010000232.1:0-3083 GCA_035637435.1 Gemmatimonadales bacterium | reverse complement strand
TGCACCGGCTTCAAGCCGTCGCGCACATCGGGCAGCGCGCGCTGCACGATGACGCTCATCGAATAGTCGAGGAACGATTCCTTCAATTCGTCTTCGATGAGGCGCGGCAGAATGCGTTCGCGGACGTTAGGACCGGTCATTGAGCTCTAGTGTCAGGTGACATGGAACAGTCGCGACATCGGTAAGTCACGAAATCATAACCACTTAGGCAGCCAATTTCAAGTGGCGAACTGCTTGGGTCGACAGAGGTTACGGGAAGGTCTAGGTTCGTTCGAATTGTGTCCCGGCACCAACCCTTGTGTGTTCGCGCATCGGCAATCGGCCGTATCCGGCACCGGCTGAGCGCATCAACGGTGGTCCTCGCGGGCACGTTGGTGGCATGCGGGAATCCCCCAACGGAGTCGTCGCCCTCCGGCCCCTCTCGGTTCATCATCGAGTCCGGAAACAACCAGGCTGGGACGGCTGGCCAGCCCTTGTCTCAGCCGATTGTCGTTCGCGTTCTCGACGCGCGCGGCCGCGGTCGTTCCGGGGTCGAGATTTACTGGGCGCCGTCGTTGGGCGGGGGCTTCGGGACAGCAAATACGTCCACGACCGATGGCGAGGGACGGGCCTCCAGCATCTGGACTCTTGGCTTTCTCGCCACGAATCAAACCTTCACCGCTGCTGCCAGCGACACAACAGTCAGTCCTGCGGAGCGACGAGTCACGTTCACTGCGACCGCCGTCGGGGTGGCGAATCGACTGGAGCTGGTTTCCGGGGACAACCAGACGGGATTGGCTGATGACCCTCTGCCCTCTGCACTTGTCGTCAGGCTCGTCAACGAGAATGGAGCCGGAATCAGAGGCGTTGGAATTTACTGGGGGAGCAACGGCGGAGCCGTGTACCCGCAAGGTTCACCTCTGACCGATGCCGACGGATACGCGAGCGCGACGTGGATCGCCGGCTTGCGCGCAGGTGCCCAGACCGCATCAGCCAATGTCTACGATTTTATCACACCGGGGCCCCTGTTTTCCGTTCAGTTCACCGCGACAGTGCAGTTACCACCTCAGGCCTTGACCTGGACGCTCGACGCTCAGGGCGTTACGACCGCCAACCTCCTAGGTGTTTGGGGCAGTTCGCCCAGTGATGTGTTCGCCGTGGGCGAATCGGGGACTATCCTGCACTACGACGGCGGCCAGTGGATCAAGCAAACGAGCGGCACCACCGCCGGTCTCCGGGACGTCTGGGGCACCGGCCCTACGAACGTCTATGTCGCCGGAGACTCCGGGATCCTCCACTACGATGGAAATGGCTGGTCCCTGGAACAGATTGACCCCACCTTGGACAGCACGTTGGCAGCGATGCCGCGCTTCTCGAGCATCTGGGGAACCTCGCCCAGCGACATCTTCACGGTCAATCGCTCTGCTTTCTTTCATTTCGATGGCACGCAATGGAGCGCGACGCCGATGGGGCCGAGGAACGATCCGGAGACTCGATGGCATCTATGGGGCCTGTCACCAATCGACGTCTACGCGGCCGGTGTCGATCTGTGGCACTTTGATGGCGCTAGTTGGCAACGCAGCGTCGACGGCACGTATTGTAGCGAAGCCTCGTTGGCTTATTCCGGTATCTGGGGCGCCAGGGACGACGACCTGTTCGCCACCGGCTGGAGTTGCCATATCGTTCCCCCCTACGGACCCATCACCAGCGGTTGGATCAGGCATTACGACGGATCCCAGTGGAATACGGTGACTACCACCAGTGGGGGTCTCACGGCGATCACGGGCTGGTCCGCAACTGACATCGTCGCCGTAGGCTATGAGATACGACACTACGACGGTCAGCGGTGGCGGCGCGAGGGGACGGCGTTTCTGAATGCGGTGTGGGGGAGTTCGGCGGTGAACGTTTATGCGGTCGGCTCTTACGGCGAAATCTTGCACGGGGTTCGCTAGATCTCCACGACGACCTTCCCGAGCTGCTGACCTCTCGCGAGTCGCTCATACGCTTCGCGCGCTTGACTCAGCTGATACACGCGATCCACAATCGGCCTGAGCTGTCCCTGGCCGAGTCGTCTGACGATCTCGGCGTACTCGGCCGCGTTCCCCATTGTGGATCCGAGAATGCTCCAGTGATGCCAGAACACGCGCCGCAGATCGAGCCCGACTTGCGGCCCTGACGTCGCGCCGCAGGTGACGAGCCGGCCGCCTCGACACAGGCTGCGCAGCGACTCGTCCCAGGTGGCGGTGCCGACACTGTCGACGACTATGTCGACGCCCCGTTTGTTAGTGAGCGCGCGCACTTCCTGCGAGATCTTCTGGGCGCGGTGATTCAGCGTAATATCGGCACCGATCTGTTTCGCAGCGGCCAGTTTGACATCATCCGACGACGTGACAATCACACGGGCGCCGTGCAGCTTGGCAATTTGCAGCGCGGCCAGCGACACCCCTCCGCCGATTCCCCACACCAGGACGGTCTCGCCAGCCCTGACTCGGGCGCGAGTCACGACCATCCGCCAGGCTGTCAGCGTCACGAGCGAAAAAGCCGCGGCTTCCGCCCACGTCAACTCGTGCGCCAGGTTCGGGACGGCGGCGACGTTGTGGGCAGGGACAGTAATCAGCTCCGCAACAGTCCCCGGCAGATGCTCACCGAGTAACCGATAGTTCACGCACAACGAGTGCTCACCGGCCCGGCAAAACTCGCAGCTGTAGTCGGAGATGCCAGGATTCAGCATCACACGATCGCCAGGCCTGATGCTGCCGACATCGGCGCCCAGGGATTCGACGACTCCTGCGCCATCCGCACCCACGATGTGTGGAAACCGCTCCGCGGTGCCGGGCAACCCTTCCGCAACGAAGAGATCGAGATGATTCAACGCCGCCGCCCGGATGCTGACGCGCACCTGGCCCGCTGTGGGAGCGGGGGCGTCCGGAACCTCGGTGATGTCGAGCTGGTCGATTCCGCCAGTGGCGGTGAGGACACAGGCGCGCATGGCGCCCGTAATCTAGGGGCGGAACGCCGGCGTAATCATCTGCTCCAGGCCGATCGTCGGCAGCGGGATCGGAGTCGCCGAGCCGACCGGCTGAACGTAGACGCGGTACACGGGA